>JANNHN010000224.1:0-5033 GCA_031404395.1 Betaproteobacteria bacterium | reverse complement strand
GGCGACACCGTCAAGGCCGAGCAGTCGCTCATCACGGTCGAGTCTGACAAGGCGTCGATGGAGATTCCGTCGTCGGGCGCCGGCGTGCTCAAGGAGCTGAAAGTCAAGATCGGCGATGTGGTCAACATTGGTGACTTGCTGGCTATTCTGGAGGGCGCAGCGACTGCGTTCGCTGCTGCGCCTGCGGCCGCACCAGCGGCATCATCACCGGTCGCACCAGCTGCTCCAGCCGGCGCTGCAGCCGCTGCTCTAGCGGCAAGCGCGCCGGCCGCCTCAGTGCCCGCACACGAGCCCACCACAGCCCCCACCGGCAGCCTGCCGCACGCATCCCCCTCAGTGCGCAAGTTCGCACGCGAACTGGGCGTGCCGCTGGCTGAAATCAAGGGCAAGGGCCTGAAAGGTCGCATCACGTTTGACGATGTGCAGGCCTTCACCAAAGCCGTGATGGCGGGTGGCGCGGCCCGGCGTCTGCCGCAGCTACCCGGAAGGCAAGCGCTGCGGTTACTACGAGTTTCTGCAGTTCGAGCGTGAACACCAGGATGACGAGACATTTGTTGCAGTGACATAAATATCAATAAAAACAATTAGGGAAACTCTGAACAGGTCCTTCGACAGGCTCAGGACGAACGGCAAGTTGTTGATTCCGTTCGTGGTGAGCTTGTCGAACCATGAGCGAAATCCACTTGTTCAGAGTTTCCTTAGTTACTTATATTTTGCCGACGCTGACCGCAGCACCGGCAACAAAAAACCCCGCGCCGTGACGCGGGGTTTTTGCTGGACGGACAACAATCAGCAGCCGGCCACACACTTGCCGCTGCCGTCGAATTCCATCGTCCTGCCGCTGAGCGGCACATGCACCGGCATTTTCGCGGACTTGATGAAGGCCGCGGTCTTGCTGTTGGGCGTCACCTTCCCGTCGATGGTCGCCGGCTCGTTGGCGTGCGACGCAATCACCGCATTCGGGCGCACCAGTTCGTTGACGACGTAGGTCGCCTCGATCGGCCCGGTGGTGAACGGAAAGCCGCCGATGTTCATCACCGCCAGGTTCGCCTTGTAGTGCCCCCGCACCACGAGGTCCTGATCGGCGGTAATGCCGGTGTCGCCCGACAGATAGACCGTGAGCCCGTTGCTGAAGCGCAGCACAAAACCGCCGGGCGGCCCGACATAGGCAGTCAGGCCGTTGGCTTCGAGCAGTTGCGCGTGCTCCTTTGACAGGAACGCCGGCGGCAGGCCATTGCTGTGTACCGCGGGCACGCTCGCCACCATGACCTTGCCGACCATGGTCGAGCCGCCAAATCGCACCAACCGCACCAGCTTGCCCGGATCGCCGCCCAGCGACTTCACCTTGGCGGCGAAAAAGGCGTTCATTTCACCCCCCGCGATGATCGGCGCCTGCTTGGCGATGGCGATGTTTACCGTATTCGAATTGGGCGCCACTGACACCGAGAAATCCGGTTTGGGACAGGTTCCGGCATTGGCCGCCGGTTGGATGAGATCGCCGAGATGATCACCATGCACATGGCTCAGCAGCACGGCATCGATTTTTCCAAGCCTGGGATCGGCCGCGCCGCGAACGGTACGTCCGGCATCGTACAGAATCCGCGTGCCGTCGGCGTCCTCGAAAACCATCGCCCGGTCGAGCGGACAGAACTCGCCGTCGTGACTGCCGAGCGGCGTGATTTTGACGTTTTGCGCAGCGGCTGGCAAAGCCGCGCCGGCGCACAGTGCCACCAATACCACCAACCATCGTTTCATCGTATTCCGCTTTATCGTTCTCATATGCTCCTCCATGAAAAATCGTTGAACCGAAAAAAACAGGAAGCCAGTGTTACACAATTTTCAGGATGCCGTCATCCGCTGCGGTCACCACCCGCGCAAAGCCGGCCCAACAGCCGCCGCAGAAATGTCTCACACTGCGCCACCTGCGCCAGCGTGACGAATTCGTCGGGCTTGTGCGCTTCGCGGATCGATCCCGGCCCGCACACCACCGTCGGCACGCCCGCCACCTGAAACTGCGATGCCTCGGTGCCGAACGACACCTTGGCGATATCGTTGCTGCCCGAGAGTTCCTGCGCCAGCGCGGTGATTTCGCTTTCAGCGCCGGTATTGAGCGCCGGGTTTCCCGACATTTTGATGATCGTAAAGCCGCTGCGCGGATCCACCGCGTGCATTTCGGGCTCAATCACGCCATGCACATGCGCCTCGAATTCGCGCAGCAACGCTTCCGGATCATCGCCCGGCAGATTGCGGAACTCGAAATCAAATACGCATTCGTGCGGCACGATGTTGAGGGTCGTGCCGCCGCGCATCACGCCGGTATGCACCGTCGTGTAGGCGACATCGAAGCCGCGGTCATAGGGTCCCTGATCGCGGTGCCGCCGCGCGAGTTGTTTGAGAAAAGCCACCGCCTCCGCCGCAGCTTCCACCGCATTCACGCCATACGGCGCGTACGCTGAATGCGCGGAGAGGCCGCGCACCGTACAACGATAACCCTGTTTGCCCTTGTGCGCGATCACCGGGCGCATCTCTGTCGGCTCGCCGACGATGCAGGAGCGCGGCCGGATGCCGGCCTGCGCGAGATCGGCGATCAATTCGCGTACGCCGAGGCAGCCGACCTCCTCATCATAGGAAAACGCCAGATGCACCGGCGTTTGCAATCCGCGTTGCACGAACTCCGGCGCCATCGCGAGCGCGCAGGCAATAAAACTTTTCATGTCGGCAGTGCCGCGACCGTAGAGCCGGCCGTCGCGCTCGGTCACAGTGTATGGATCGGTAGCCCAGTCCTGCCCGTCCACCGGCACCACGTCGGTATGACCCGATAGCACGATGCCCGCTTCACTGCCCGACTTGCCGCGCGGCCCCAGCGTCGCGAACAGATTGGCTTTACGTTTATCGCGGTCATGAGTCAGCCGGATATCGGCATCAAGCGGCCGCAGCCGCTCGCGGACAAAATCGATCAGTTCAAGATTGGAATCCCGGCTGACCGTCGGGAAAGCAATCAACGTGCGGATCAGTGCCAGCGTCTCCGCGCCGGGCGCAAGGGGAGCATTCATGAATGCACTCGCCGTTAAAAAGCCAGCATAGGCAGCGCTGCCGACACTGTCAACGTGACGCACACCTTGGAAAATCAGTACGGCAGACTTGCCATGCTACAGTGCAAAGACAATGGAGCCCCTGCTGTTCCGGCCGCCATTTTCACGCACACCAAGGAGATACCGGATTGAGCGCAGAACAACGCATCAAAGAGCTTGGACTGTCCCTGCCGTCAGGAAGCGCGCCCGCGGCGAACTACACCAATGCCGTGCGCACCGGCAATCTCCTGTTTATTGCCGGCAAGGCCCCTCTGCCCGAAAACGGCAAACTGCCCAAAGGCCGGCTCGGCCGCGAATTCACGGCTGAACAGGGTTATGCGTTTGCGCGTTCGGCGGCACTGGATCTCATCGCAGTCATGCGCACCGAACTGGGCTCACTGGATCGCGTGGCCCGTGTGGTGGAAGTGCAGGGTTTTCTGAATGCGACCCCGGAATTTGAAGATCACGCCAAGGTGCTGAACGGATGCTCTGATTTGCTGGTGGAAGTTTTCGGCAAACAAGGCGTCCATGCCCGCTCCGTGCTGGGCGCCAGTTCATTGCGCGGTGGCCTCCCGGTTATACTGAAAGCCGTGGTCGAGGTGGCGGCTTAGAATCAGGTGTCGCGCAAACTACGCTCAGGGTTTAATCCCGGAAGCCTTCACCACTTTGCTCCAGCGCTCGATTTCCTCCGCCAGCATTTTGCGGAAAAATTCCGGCGACTCCGCGATCGGATCAGCGCCCATCTGCGCCAGCCGTGTGCGGAAATCATCCCGCTGTACGGCCTTGACGATGACCGCATTCAGGGCAGTGATTACGGGGGTCGGCGTTCCCCGCGGCACCAATACGCCATACCAGGTTTGCGTAATAAACCCCGGCAGACCGCCTTCCGCCATGGTCGGCAGATCCGGCAGCAGTGCCGAGCGCTTTTCACTGGTGATCCCGAGCGCCCTCAGTTTGCTCATCAGCGGCTGTGCTGCGGGAATATTACTGAATGAGAATTCCACTTCCCCGCTCACCAATGCAATCAGCGAAGGCCCCGTGCCTTTGTAGGGAATATGGGTAAAGTCACCCTTGATCATGAGCTTCAGCATTTCCCCGGAAAGATGCTGGGTGCTGCCGCTGCCGGACGAGGAATAATTCAGTTTTCCGGGATTCTTTTTAATGACCGCGATGAATTCCTTGACGTTCCTGGCGGGCAATGAGGGATGCACCAGCAGCAGGTTCGCGCTGGTGGCAAACACCGCCACCGGCGCGAAGTCTTTTACCGGATCGTAATTAAGCTTGGGATAAAGGCTGACGTTGACGCCCAATGCCGCCGAACTGAGGAACAGCGTGTAGCCGTCTGCCGGTTGTTTGGCGACAAATTCCGCGGCGATGTTCTGCGCCACGCCGGCCCGGTTCTCGACGATGACCTGCTGGCCCATTGCCTCGGTAATTTGCGGGGCAATCAGCCGGCCCATGATGTCGCTGCCGCCGCCGGGCGCGTAACCCACCACCATTCTGATGGGCTTGGTCGGGTACTTCGTTTCCTGCGCAAAGGCGAATCCATAACAACCCAGCACTACGCCGAGCGCACCGGTAATCAGTTTGCGGATCATGTTTCCTCCGTGTGTTATATAAACTATTGATTGATAAGTATTTTTATGGGTTGCCGAGGTAGTCGCGCTTGCCGATCTCCACGCCGTTGTGGCGCAGGATATTGTAGGCGGTCGTGACATGGAAATAAAAATTCGGCAGCGCGTGGCCGAGCAGGAACTGCATGCCCTTGTAAGTAGTGCTCTTCTCGCCACGCTTGAGCGTGATGTCGCGGTCTTCGGTGCCGTCGATCTGCGCGGGTTTGATCGACTGGACAAAAGCGATGGTGGTGGCGATTCGCGTCTTCAGTTCGGCCAGCGTCTGCTCGGTGTCTGCGTTTACCGGGATGTCCACCCCCGCCAGCCGCGCCACCGCCCCCTTGGCCGT
>JANNHN010000223.1:0-3645 GCA_031404395.1 Betaproteobacteria bacterium | reverse complement strand
CATGTCGGCATAAACCTGCGAACTGACGATTTCCGACAGGCGCACGATCTGCCGTGTCGGATTGGGAATTTCCAGTCCCATGCAGCTTTTGCCGGGTATCGTCTCGACGACGCGAATGCTCATCACCGACAACGCGCGCGCCAGATCACGCGCCAGGTTGATGATCTGGCTGCCTTTGACGCCGACTGCAGGTTCAATTTCGAATCGGGTCACCACCGGCCCGGGATAAGCGGCGAGCACCGTGACCGAAACGCCGAAGTCGAGCAGTTTTTTCTCGATCAGTCGGGAAGTGAATTCCAGCGTATCCGCGGAAACCGTTTCGATGTTGCCGTCGGCCTCGTCGAGCAGACTCAGCGGCGGCAGCAATGAATCGGGCAATTCACCAAACAGCGGCACCTGCTTTTCGCGCTCAACGCGCACCGACTTCTGGATTTCAATGCGCGGCGGTTCGATACGCACCGGCTCATGCGCCTCGATCTTTTTCTTGTTGTCCTTGACGACATCATCACGCGCGACCACTGCTTCCGCGCCCGCTTTACGATCGGCACGTTCCTGCCATTTTGCCAGCATAAACTCGTAACAGCGCACTGACCAGTCGCCGACACGCTCGATCACCACCAGCCAGGACACACCCGTAAACAGACTGAGGCCCGCGGCAAACAGCATCAGCAACAATAACGTCGCCCCGGTAAATCCCGCCAGTGCACCGAGGCCGCTGCCGACCAGTGCGCCCAGCATGCCGCCGGGCGCGCCCGGCAGTTCAGCGTGCAGCGTGTACAGGCGCAGGGATTCAAGACCGCAACTGGCGACGATCACCATTAAAAAACCGATCAGCACCACCGCATAGGAACGATGGTCGTTGCTGGCAACGGTCTCAATGCGGCGAAATGCCCATAACACCAGAGCGCCGCACAGCGCTACCCACCAATAGGCCGAAACTCCGAATATGAACAACAACAGATCAGACAGGTAGGCGCCGATCAGTCCACCGGCATTGCGTATCTGTGCTGCGGCAACACTGTGTGACCAGCCCGGATCCCCCCGACTGTAGGTGTACAGGATCAGAGTCAGATAGAGGGCGCCCGCCAGGAACGCGAGCCACCACGATTCGCGAAGCAACGCCGCCAGTTTCGGCGGCAGCGGATTGCGTGCGGTCTTCGTGCCGGGGACTTTTTCGCCGGCCAGCATCAGTTACTTTCGTCAAACTGTGTCATTAAGCGAATGATTATAAATTAAAAACCGTGACTTCCGCGCCAGTCGCCGAGCCGCGCACTTACCTGTAATTTCCGTTTCCCCAAAAACAAACCCCGCCATGCGGCGGGGTTTGTCGGCAGAGCGGGCGTTGCGTTACCGCACGACACACTCCTGATTTGCGCCACCGCGGATCGCCCCACCCGCAATACCCAGCGTGAACGGCAACTGACTGAGATTCAGTCCAGGGTCGCCCGGCAACAACACCGGCGGTTTGCCCGGCTCCTGAGCGAAGCCGAACTGCCCTTCACCAATGATCTGGCTGCCACCCTGGTTCTGCATGATGTAACTGCCGGTGTAGGTCGTGTGGTACGAACCCGGATCCAGATTGCCGCAGGAACCCGCCGTCGGACACTCCACCGTGTCGCCCGAAGAGCCGCGAATACCGATCGTCGCCGTTGACGTGCCGATCTTGTAAGCATCCTGATCGCCACGCTTGCCGATCAAGCCGGTCACCGTGCGCAGACCGCCCTTCAGCAGTCTCATGAACATGGTGTCCTGCTGCGGGGTTTCCTGGGAAAACGAATAAGCTTCCAGCTTCATTGTCGTGTTCGGCCGCATGGTCGCAGCGCTGCCGTCGGTGAAATTGATCTGCGCGTAGCTGTCGCGCTGGGTGGTCAGGACATCGCCCGGCTGCACTTCCGATTTCTGCGACAGGATGCGCACCGTGCCGTCCGGTCGTTGCACCGACATGGTTCCGCTCAGATGGGTAATGACACCGGCGCCGGCCGCCCAAACACTGGTGGCCACCAAAGCCAGCACAACCCCCGCTATGCCTTGCAACAAATTCTTGAATGTATGCATGATGAGTTCCCTCTCTGCGCGATACCATCGATCACACGAACCGCACCCGCCGACACAAACCCCGACAAGAGCGTTTTTATACCATAAGTCCATGAAACTACCAGGGAAAGTACCATTTACAGGCGCCAAAAATGTGCAAAAAATCACGCGGCGCGTTATTCAGCAGGCGCCAGTCAACAGATCAGCGCGCCGACCCGCGCTTGGCCATGGATTGGCGATCCAGCACGATAATTTTGCGCTTGTCGGTATGGATCAATTTCTTTTCGTGCAGATCCTTGATCACGCGGCTGACCATTTCGCGGGACGCGCCGATCATCCGCGCAATTTCCTGTTTGGCCGGTGCGCGCGGCACAACCCAGTGGCCGTCGATTTGCTCGGCCATGTCGATAATCAGGCGCGCGACCCGGCCATAGACGTCAATCAGCGCCAGGCTCTCGATCTTGCGATCAGCATCGCGCAGACGTTTGATCAGGTTGCGCAGCACCGTCATGGCGACTTCACTGTGATCTTCAAGGCAGGACAGGAATGCGGTACGCGGTATGCGCAGCATCTCGCACGGCTCCAGCGTTTCCACGGTAGCCGAACTCGGCAGGTCATCGAGCAATCCCATTTCGCCGACGAAGTCCTGCGCCCCCATCATCGACAGGATGACCTCGTGCCCCTCTTCGTCCGGAATCAGCACTTTCACCCGCCCGGACAGGATGATGTACAGCGCTTCAGTCTCTTCACCGGCACGCAGAATCGCTGCGCCGCGCGGATATCTGCGATGCTGCACGCAAGACGCAAGCGTCGCGAGCTGCTGATCCGAAAACGACGAAAACAGCGGAACCGTTTTCAGGATTTGCGGGTTAAGAGTGAAGGCTGCTGGCATGTGGATCGTCGCTGTCTGGCTTATTGTGCGGCCCGGTAGGACCGTAACCATTATAGCCATGCCGATGGTGCCAGATTACAGAAAAATAGTCATGTCAAAATCAACGGCACACCCCCCCCGGCAGCCCCTTTCACCACTGTTTTTCCGGATTCCGACGCAGCGTCAGACAGCGTACATGAGCCGCCGCTGAATGACACGCAATCCGTCGATTTGAGGAACGCCGCCTGCAACGCATCCAGATTCAGCGGCGGCGCTTTGGATATGAACAGTGCGGCACCCAGACCGGGGTTCAGCACCAGTTGAAGGGTGCCCGTTATCGTGATCGGGTAGGCCACGCCGGGAACGACACCAGTGAAGCGCCGCCGATCAGGTGAAACAAGCCGGCATTCGGATTGAACACCCCCGTATCGAATGGCGGAAAAACGGCCCGAAACCACCTTCGACCCGCAGAATTCCCGTGCCGCCGCCAACAATGACTTCCGCATCACCTGACAAGTAGAGCAGCGCAGCGGCGTCGGCGGCAGCCCCGGCAGCGGTGCCGCCAGTCATGAACATGTTGCCACCTGTTCTGATCATCAGCGTTTTCCCGGCGGGGATGTTGCCGGTGCTGATACCGGCCGACCCGATTGCGCGCAAATTCGCTCCGGTAGCCGTCGCAGCGCCACCGGCCCGACGATGCAGGGCATTTCCGCGCGCTGGGCGCGCTGTTTGGCGCTAGC
>JANNHN010000222.1:0-7439 GCA_031404395.1 Betaproteobacteria bacterium | reverse complement strand
ATTCAATTCACAGGATAATAAGTCATGGCTAGAATCTGCAGCGGATTCGATCACGGCACGTTTCTGCGAATCGCTGTCGCGCACAGCCCGTACGTGATGCGAGTCAGCAAGCCAGGTTTTTATCTGCCCTCCTGACAGCGCTCGACGAACAGAAATTGACGCACTAACCATGACTAACACAGAAACCCGCTGGTGGAACGGCGCGCATCGCGTGCTGCTGATCAATCTGCGCGAGGGCGACGAGCCCAAGGTCGACGCTGAGGCGCTAGTGGCTAACGCTAAGGAATATCGTGCCACCGCGTTCTGTATCAGTGGTGGCGGCATCGTGGCGTTTTACCAGACCAAAATTGCCGGGCACCGCATCTCGAATGGACTGGGAGGCCGGGATCTGCTGGCGGAGGTGATTCCGGTTGCGCATCGCGAAGGCATGCGGGTATTGGCACGCATTGATCCGAGTTGCGCCCCCAAGTCACTGGCGGCCGAGCACCCGGCCTGGTTTTCGCGCGACCGTAACGGCAATTTCTGCGAGGTCAGCGAGCATTATGTGACTTGTCCCAATGCGGACTATTACCGCCATCGCATAGTGGAAGTCGTGCGTGAAATGCTGGGCCGCTATGACGCCGACGGCATCTGGAACAACCAGGGCAAGTTTGCCGCATGGGACACCGGGGCTTGCTACTGCGATACCTGTCAGTCCATGTTCAAAGCGGAGTCGGGACACGGCATCCCGGACGAGAACTGGGACAACCCGGTCTGGCGGCAGTACAACGAATGGCGCTATCGGCGGATTGCCGACTGGGTGGCGTTGATGCATCGTGAAATCCACGCGGTTAAACGTGACGCGGTTTTCATTGCCGCTGTGCAGCTGATGGAGTCGCTGGAGACGATTCGGCCCGGCGGCTGGGACATCGATTACTGGCGCGACCATCAGGACATTCCCACATTCGAGTGCCAGCGGCGCCACACCGCACCCTGGTGGCCCGGAATTCAGGCCAAGTATCTGGCAACACTCGCGCCGGACAAGCCGCGGTGGATGACCGTAAGCTATTTTTATCCGTGGTGGCGGCTTTATGCGGCGCCTGAGGCAGAGAATCGTCCATGGATCGCGCAACAGGTCGCCAATGGCGTGAGCCCATGGCTGCACATCAACGGTGGATATTCCGATCTGTTTGACCGCCGCGGACTGGCGCCGATGAAGGCGGTATTCCAGCGGCTGGAGCGCTGGAAGGATTATCTCGACGGTGCGCAGTCCCAGGCGCGCGTGGTGATCGTGCTGTCGCGGCATACCCAGGACAACTACGGTCGCGACAACCCGCAAGCACGCTACCTGGATTTCATCCGCGGCTGGTACTGCGCGCTGCAGGAAGCGCATATCCCGTTTGATGTCATATCTGACAAGCTGATCGCGCCCGAGCGGCTTGCGCGTTATCGCGCGGTAGTGATCTCCAACCTGGCTTGCGTATCTGATGCAGCAGCCTCTGTGCTGGAACAATACGCGCGATCCGGCGGCGCCCTGATTGCGAGCTTCGAGGCAGGCCGGTTCGGGACGGACGGCGCGCCGCGTGACAATCCGTCGCTCGCATCTGCGCTCGGCGTGACATATGTCGGCAAACGAGAAGGACTCAAGTCCTCCTACGCCAGGCTGGAGGATCGGAGCGATCCGCTGCTCGACGGCATCGGCGATACTGACCTGATACCCAATGAGGGTGCGTTGATCGAAGTCAAAGCGGCACACGGACATGCGGTGCCGCTGACGCTGATTCCGCCCGTCATTGCGCATTCAGGTGCGACGATCAGCATTCCGGAATACAGCGCCATACGCTCAACCACGGATATCCCGGTGGTCGTGCGTGGCAATTACGGCAAGGGGCGCGTCGTGTATTTCGCCAACACGATGGAAGCGTTGTATTACCACTACGGATTTCCGGATCTGGGGCGCGTGCTGGCGAACGCGGTGCGTTGGGCGCTGAATGCACCGATAGAGCTTGAGGTTGATGCGCCGGATTATGTCGATGTCACGCACATGGGTCAACCGGGCCGCGCGCTGGTGCATCTGATCAATCTGCCACTCGACAAACCTCTGAACACCGGCTGGCGGCATCCGGGACGGAATCTGGTACCGGTGCACGGCATCAAGGTTCGCTTGCGGCCGCAGCACGATCATCAGCGCGTGACATCAGTGCAGCTCGCTTCCAGCGGGACTACGCTGACGCCGACATTCCGTGACGGCACCTGCGAGGTGACTGTTCCGGTACTGACCGATCACGAAATTGTGATTTTTAATTTTGACAAGGAGTGACACATGCTTCGATTGATACTCGCTACCGTGCTTGCCGTGGCCAACCTGTCCTTTGCCCAGCCCGTGGCATATCCCACCAAGACCGTGCGTCTCGTTGTAGCGTTGGCTGCCGGTGGGCCGACCGACATACTGGCCAGGCTGATCGCACAACCCCTTGGCGAGCGGCTGGGACAGCAGGTAATCGTGGACAACCGCCCCGGTGCGGGCGGCAACATCGGGGCAGAGATGGTCGCGAAATCCTCGCCTGATGGCTATACGCTGTTCATGGGCACATCGGGACCGATGTCGATCAATGTCAGCGTCTATCCGAAACTCGGGTATCACCCATCGCGTGATTTCGCGCCGATCGTCCTGGCAGCCTCTGCGCCATTTGTGGTGGTGGTGCATCCGGCGCTGCCGGCCAATAACATCAAGCAGCTGATCGCACTGGTAAAGTCGAGGCCCGGCGAGCTCAATTACGGCGCCGTGCCGGGCAACGCCGCGCATCTCGCCACGGAATTGTTCAAGAGCTCGGCGCGACTCGATATGGTGTTCGTGCCTTACAAAGGTGCGGCCCCCGCCAATATCGATCTGGTTTCCGGACAAATTCAGCTATCGTTCGCATCAACACCCGGCGCCATACCGTTCGTGAAGACGGGGCGCCTCAAGGCGTTGGCGATCTCGAGCGCCAAGCGCATGTCCAAGTACCCTGAACTGGCGACAATCTCGGAATCCGGCGTGCCAGGCTACGAAGCCAACGTCTGGTACGGCGTTGTCGCGCCGGCAAAAACGCCGCCGGAGATCATTGCCCGCCTCTACAAGGAAAGTGCGGCGGCACTGGAAGATCGCAAAACGCTAAACATGATGGAAGCCGGTGAGTTTGTGCCGACGCTGCTCGGGCCGGATCAATTCAGCGCGTTCATCCGCAGCGAAATCGAAAAATGGAGCAAAGTCGTTAAAGCAACTGGTACCCGGCCCGACTGAGAAATGGAGTACATCAGGGGTCAGAGCCAAGGGTAAATAGGGTCGGAGTAACTTATCTGAAAAGTTACACTGGCCACAAAAGTGTGGATTCACTTTCCGTCCTGAACCGGCGAAATGTGAATTTGAACCTGTTGTTTTATGACCTGGATCACACTCTCGTGGAATTTATCAGCAAATAATGTTGACGTGCCTCCGGGAAAGGCGTCAACTGAAATTGCTGCGGTGATCCGGTTTGGGATAGGTTCTCGAACGAACGATTGATCCGGTTGCTGTCTTGGTGTTTCGCTGTTGTGCGCGCCCCGAGTTGCGGGTGTACCTGAAGCGAACTGGCGGCGACCACCTTCGACACTATGTTTGAGGGGTATCCCGGGTCGGGTAACCAAAGCAGGCACGGGTCGTAGCGCGAGTCGCGCTGCTTTTTATCCCTGCGGGGAGATCCAGGCGTAGCGTGAAGCCGAAAATGGAGGCCAATCTATAGATGAAACTTCCGACAGTGTCACTCTAAAGCCGGTCATAACAGCCGGCCTTGCGTCGCGGTAACGTGACGACATCCAGCCACACCGGTGGCTGACCCCTGAAGCCCTGCGACAACATCGCGGGGCTTCGCATTGGGGGAGCGCATGCACCTTTGTCGATCAATGCATGGGGTCAGCGTGCGCGAGCCCGGTTGTCCTGGACACCATTGAAGGTCGGCAATACCCATGGCGGTGTCCGATGGGCAGGGCAGTAAAGTAGAATTTATTCGAGACGGCTATGTTGTTCTGAAATATTCAGAATCAACGCATCGAACACGGCGGGTTCAACGAACTGACGCACGATGAATTAAAGGGGCGCACGATATTTTTTCAGTGCGCGGCAGATATAGGCGCCCTCGCCTCTTTATTTCTGATTGGCCCAGGAAACTCATATGAAACTGTCTGAGCAGGACCTGGACAAAATAGCCAGCGTCACGCTGCAACATTACGACCAGAACGCCGAAGATTTCTGGCGGGGCACGCGCGGCTCCCGTACTTTTGACGATCAGTATTTTTGATGATCGGCCGGCGCAGCAAGCTCAGACGTGGCCGTACTTGGCCAGCACCTGCTCCAGCGTCGCACCGGCATCCAGTTCCGCACGAATCTTGACCTCGGTCGCCGTCAGGCGCTCGGCTTCGGCCAGCGTGCTTTCCGCGAGTGCGGCGGGCACTACAATCGCGCCGTCCACATCGGCCAGTATGAAATCGCCCGGATGAACCACGACGCGCTTCACGGTGGCCCCCGGCAAGTCAATCGGCGCCTGCCAGGCGGTGACCTTCCAGCGGCCTATCGATTGCACCGGCGTGCGGTAACGCGCATAGACCGGAAATTCCTGTTTTGCGATCCAGTGAATATCCCGTATGCCGCCGTCAATCAGCGCACCGGCGCAGCCCCGCATTTTCATGCCCAGCGCGATGAGTTCACCGAAAAAGCACACGCCCTCGCCTGCTCCGCCCCATACGCTGATCTCACCCGGCCGGAGCCCGTCCACCGCCTTCATTTTGTCGGGATCGCCGCCGCCTGTGTAGGGACGCATCTCGCCGCCGGTGGTGTAAGCCCAGCCCGCCATCTTGCCGGCGCTGGTGGGATAAGGCGTGAACTCCGGCGCCAGCCCGTAATCGGGATACCCCATGACGTCGAGCACGTCCGCGACCGTCGCCGTATCGACCTTGAGATAACGCTGTCGCAGTGCCTCCGCGGCAGGCGCGGCAGGCGCGGCAGGATTGAATGATTCAGTCATGTCTCAGGTTCCATAGCGCACCGGCGATTTCGCCAGTTTGAGCGCGGCGAGCGCGCTGTAGCAGGCCAGCCACGCCGTCTTGGGGTTTTCGGGGGCAGGCACGTTCTCCAGCTTGATGCTGATGTTGCCGGTCTTGCCCCTGATGTCGATGAAATGCGTGTTGTACCTGAGCGCGGGATCGGCAACGACCTTGAGCCGGGTGCGGTCGAAGCCGATGCCGGCCATGGACAGCACTGCGGCAATGTTGACGTTGGCGGGAAAGTGCGGCACGCCCTCACGCGCGCTGCCCTCGAACAGCACGCAGGCTTCACGCAGACCAGCAAGATCGATGCCGAGCTTTTCGACATAGGCGATACCCTTCCACGCTGCCGGCGGCTTGGTGATGGCGATAGTCACCTCATCGACCCCGGCGATGCACGCCGCCTTGAGTGCATCCAGACCGCCGATGCCGCCCGAGGGCACGTAGAGCAGCGCCCCGCTCTTCTGTGCCGCGGCCTCCAGTCCTGCGCGCAACGCATCATCCCCCATCGCACCGCACGACAAGATAATGAAGGCGATGCCTTTTTCCAGCAGTGACACGCCGTACTCGTGCACTGCCTCGTGCGCCGCGGCCTCCACCACCACGTCGGGACGCGCGTCGAGCAGGCCGGCCATGCCGGTGACGAAGGCGATGCCATTTTCTTCAGCCAGCGGCCTGCCGCGCGACTGCGCGCTGCGCCCGACGATCGCCACCACTTCGGCCTCACCCAAGTCGCCGCGCCGGATGTGCTCGATGAACAGGCGGGCGATGGTGCCGCCGCCGATGATGCCTACGCGCATGGGAAATACTCCGTCATTGCAGTGATGCAGAAAATCTAGAAGTCGGCGTTGTCTTCAGCGGACTGCGGGTTGCGTTTTTGATGGCGGCGGTGCTGCCACAACGCGAACGTAACCGACGCGACCGACAGCGCGAGCAGTCCACCGGAGATCGGCCGGGTCAAAAACAACCACGGATTGGAATCGGTCATGATGGCGCGTATCAGGTTGATCTCGATCTGGTCGCCGAGGATGACACCGAGTATGAGGGGGGCGAGCGGCAGCCCGCCCTTGACCATGGCGTAGCCGACGATGCCGAACAGCAGCAGCACATAGACATTGGCCATGGTATTGCTGAGCGCATAGGCGCCGATCACGCACAGCACCAGGATTATGGGAAACAGGATGGCTTTGGGCACGGTGATCACGCGTATGAACCAGCGCACGCCGACGAGCATGATGAGGATCATCAGGAAGTGGGCGACGATGTACGCCGCGAAAATGCCGTAGGCGAGCGTATGGTGCTGGGAAATGAACAACGGCCCCGGCTGTATGCCGTGTATGGTGAGCGCGCCCAGCATGACCGCCGTTACCGCGTCGCCCGGGATGCCGAATGCCATGATAGTCACCAGCGAACCCCCGACGTTGGCGTTGTTCGACGCTTCTGCCGCGATGATGCCCTCGGGAGTGCCGGTGCCGAAACGCTCGGGGTGGCGCGAGAATTTTTTGGCCTGATCATAGGCCATGACGTTGGCGGCGCTGCCGCCGATCGCCGGCAGCACGCCGATCACCACGCCGATGAATGAAGCCCACAGCAGCATGAACGGGCGCGACAGGATTTCCCATATCACCTTGAGATGCGAAACCACCAGCTTGGGCGCGCTGAAACCCGATGTGGCATCGCTGCGCGTGCCGCCCATTTTCTCGACGTCCGACATGATCTGGGCGAACGCGAATACCCCGATCAGCACCGGCAGGAACGGAATGCCGCCGTCGAGAAAAGCCATGCCCAGCGTCAGACGCGGCGCGCCCAGCACGGGGTCGTTACCCATGATCGTGACCACCAGCCCGATGGCGCCGGCCAGCAATCCCTTGGTGATGGAGGCGCCGGTCAGTCCTGCCACCATGGACAGCGCGAAAATGAAGAGTGCGAAGTATTCCCACGGCCCGAATTCAAGCGCAATCGCGGCCAGCGGTTCGGTGGTGCCGATCAGGAAAATGCCGCCCAGCAGGCCGCCGAAAAAGGATGCCCAGATGCCCAGCCACAGGGCGCGCCCCGGTTCGCCTTTTTTCGACATCGGAAAGCCGTCGAACATGGTGGCTATGGAAGACGGCTTGCCCGGGATGCCGAGCAGCGTGGAAGTGATCAGCCCGCCCGATTCGCCGCCGACATAAACGCCGATCATCGCCGCCAATCCCTGCAACGGTTCCAGTCCGAAGGTAAACGGCAGCACCATGATCACGGTCATGGTGTTGGTGATGCCGGGCAGCGCGCCGCCGAGCACGCCCACCAGCGTGCCGATGAACAGCGGCACCAGATACTTCCAATGCAGGATGTTTTCGATGCCGGAGAGCAGGAATTCGTACACGTCAGATCCTAAAAGTCGGTCCAGCGCCCGCGCGGCA
>JANNHN010000221.1:0-3206 GCA_031404395.1 Betaproteobacteria bacterium | reverse complement strand
CACCAACTCGGTGGATTACGAGGGCGAGTTGACGGTGGTCATGGGCGAGGGCGGCCGCAATATCACCCAGAAAAACGCCTGGAAGCATGTCTATGGCTACACCATCATCAACGACGTGACGGCGCGCACGCTGCAGAATCGCCACAAGCAGTGGTTTCTCGGCAAAAGCCCGGATGGTTTTTGCCCGATGGGGCCGTGCATCGTCACCGCTGATGAAATCAAGGATGTCACGCAACTGCGGCTGCTCACCAAGGTCAACGGTGAACTGCGGCAGGATGCTTATATCAGTCAGTTGATATTCGATATTCCGCGGCTGATCGTGGATATATCGAAGGTGATGACACTGGAACCCGGCGACCTGATCGCCACCGGCACCTGCGCCGGCGTCGGCATCGGTTTCAATCCACCGAAATACCTGAAGCCGGGCGACCGCGTGACCATTACCATCGAGCCCATCGGCACGCTGGAAAACCCGGTGTCCTGACGACGAACGGTGAACTGAAATTAAAAAATTATCACGGAGGAGATGACATCATGAAACGCATCGTGTGTGGCGTATTTGCAGTGCTCGTTGTAACGGGCGTGCAAGCCCAGGAAACCTATCCGGGCCGGACAGTGACCATGATCGTGCCGTTTCCGCCGGGCGGCGTGGCCGACATCACCGGCCGCCCGACGGCGGCGGCGTTGGAGAAAGTCCTCAAGCAGCCGGTCGCGGTGACCAATCGCCCGGGCGCCGGCGGCGCAGTGGGCAACGCGGCGGTGGCCAATGCCAAACCCGATGGCTACACCCTGCTGATGGCGCTATCCAGCATTTCGGTGATTCCTGAAGCAGACAAGCTGTTCAACCGCAAGTCCGCCTACACGCTGGATCAACTGGAGCCGGTGGCGCTGATTTCCGCCGATCCGGTGATTTTGGTCGTGCATCCTTCGCTGCCGGTGAAAACGCTGAAAGACGTCATTGCGCTGGCGCGCAAGCAGCCCGGTGAACTGTCGTTTTCTTCCTCCGGGGTTTACGGCGCGCTGCACATGCCGATGGAAATGTTCCTGCACTCGGCGAAGCTGAAAATGCGCCATGTGCCGACCACCGGCGGCGGTCCGGCGATCACGCAATTGCTGGGCGGCCATGTCACCATGACCGCAGGCGGACCGGCGGCGATCAGCGGGCACGTCAAGGCCGGCAAAATGCGCACCATCGTCAGTTGGGGCGCCGAGCGTCATCCGAATTATCCCGATGTGCCGACCTTCAAGGAGCAGGGTCACGACATCGTGTATTACATCTGGGCCGGGTTGTTTGTGCCGCGCGGTACACCGGCGGCGGTGACCAATGTGTTGCGCGACGCGGTGCGCAAAAGCGTCGCCGACGCCGATTTCAAGAGCCAGATGGCCAAGCTCAATTCGCCGGTCAATTATCTCGATGCACCGGATTTCGCCAAATATCTGGATGCCGATGCCAGGCGGCTGGCTGCGGTGGTGAAGATCGTCGGCAAGGTCGGGGGTTGAAGCTGCATGACTGAACCCGGCGGGCAGCAGGCGCCGATCCGTTCATCCGGTTTCAGGAGCGATCAGGTTTCCGGCTTGTTGCTGGCGGCGCTGGCTGTCTGCATCTGGTGGTTGAATCGCGCTTTTCCGGTGGGCACCCTGGCCGATCCCGGTCCGGGTTATGTGCCATTGCTGCTCGCCATTGCACTGGGCGTCATCGGCCTGCTGGTGGCGGTATTCGGCGGGCGCTCCCAACCGCTGCTGGCGATGCGCTGGCCGGAGGCGACACGTGCAGTCATCATTCTGGTTGCCTGCACGGTGGCCGGCCTGGCGCTGGAGCATATCGGTTACCGGCTGACCATCATGGGGTTCCTGGTGTTTTTCATCGGCATCGTCGAGCGTAAGCGACCGCTGCAGGTGGCGCTGGTGTCTGCCGGATTCAGTCTTGTGTCGTACTACGTGATCGGTGACCTGCTCCACGTGCCGCTGCCTGTCGGACCCTGGGGATTTTGATGGTCGAGACCTTGCACAATCTGATGTTGGGGTTCTCGGTAGCGTTCCAGCCGCAGGTGCTGGTGTACGCCTTTGCCGGTTGCATCATCGGCACGCTGGTGGGGATGATGCCGGGACTGGGGCCGCTGGCCGGCATCAGTCTGTTGCTGCCTGCGACATTCGGCCTCAATCCGATCGTTGCCATCGTGCTGCTGGCCGGCGTTTATTACGGCGCGATGTACGGGGGCTCGACGACCTCGATCCTGATGCGTATTCCCGGTGAAGCGGCTTCGGTGATGACCTGCATAGACGGCTATGCCATGACGCAAAACGGCCGCGCCGGACCGGCGCTGGCGATTGCCGCGATCGGCTCGTTCGTCGCCGGTACGCTGGGTGTCGTCGGTCTGATGCTGATGGCGCCGACGCTGGCGTCGTTTGCATTGCGTTTCGGTCCGCCCGAGTACACGGCGCTGCTGATGATGGGGCTGTTCGTCCTGGCTTACATGAGCGGCGGCTCGATGCTGAAAACGCTGGCCATGGCGGTGCTGGGCCTGTTCATCGGCATGATCGGCATTGATGCGATGAGCGGCTACACCCGCTTCAGCTTCGACATTGTCGAACTGGGCGATGGGGTGGGCATCGTACCGGTAGCGGTGGGACTGTTCGGTATTTCCGAAATCCTGCTGACGGCGGGGCAGGCAGAGCCGCCCAAGGTGCAGCAGCCGACGTTGCGGCAATTGATTCCGTCGCGCGAGGAGTTCCGGCTGTCCGCCGGCCCGATTCTGCGCGGCAGTCTGCTCGGCTTCATGATCGGCATCATTCCCGGCTCGGCGCATATCATTTCGTCATTTGTCTCCTACGGTATCGAGCGGCGTATCTCGAAACATCCGGAGCGCTTCGGCAAGGGGGCGATCGAGGGCGTGGCGGGGCCGGAGTCGGCGAACAATGCCGCAGCGACCGGCGCTTTCGTGCCGATGCTGGCCCTGGGCATCCCCACCAGCCCGGTGACTGCGGTGATGATTGCGGCGATCATGATTCACGGCATTTCGCCGGGACCGATGCTGATCCAGGAACAACCGGAACTGTTCTGGGGTTTTGTCGCCAGCATGTATGTCGGCAATGTCGTGCTGCTGATACTCAATCTGCCGATGGTCGGCTTGTTCGTCAATCTGCTGCGCATCCCGTATGCGTATATGTATCCGTGCATACTCTCGTTTTGCGTGCTCGGCGTCTAC
>JANNHN010000220.1:0-3840 GCA_031404395.1 Betaproteobacteria bacterium | reverse complement strand
CGCGTGCAGCATGCAGTAAAACATCTGCAGTTGCGGCGATACCTCAAAAACGGAAACCCGGTAGTTTTCGAAAGTGAGGCAATTGAACGCGGCCAGATGCACATGCATGTCGATGAGCCCGGGCATGAGCGTGCAATTGCCGAGATCGAGCACGCGCGAGCCCTGGGGGATGGCCATCGTCTCCCGGGTTCCGACAGTGCCGAAGCGCTTGCCATCGAGGGCGATGACCGGGTGGTCGATCACCCGGCCGGTGCCGTCGATCAGGCGTTTGCCGAGCACAAACGCCGGTTGCGGTTCGGCGCCAACAGATTTTTTCTTCATTCACGATCTCCTGCAGGTAAGTGACATTCGCGTGCGCCTGGCTCCGGATGCGGCCCGGCAGCGCGCTGCTCAGTCCAGCGCTTTGTGACGGAAAAGGTAGTGGTAGCCCGCGGCCTTGTAGGTGCGCAATCGCAGCTCGACGGGAACATTGTTGAAGGTATAGGCCACGCGGTGTACGTGGAGCACAGGTTCTCCGACCCGTGCGCCGACCCGTCGGGCAAATACCGGATCTGCGCCCCTGGCGTGTACGCGTTCTTCCATGCGCACCACTGTGACGCCGTGCATTTGCTGATAAACGGTATACAAGTTCACATTGGATTGCCGGAGATCTTCAATCTTCAGCTTCGGAAACAGCCATACCGGCAGTATCAATTGCATGCAGGCAATCGGGCGCTCTTCGACATTCAGCAACGCGGTGATGGAGTGCACAGCAACTGATTTCTGGTTGTGCAACTGCAATTCCTGCTCTACGTCGCGCGACGCCCGCATCCGCTTGATGGAGAGTATTTCGCGGGATGTGATGATCTTTTCATTCCGGTCGCTGTAGATATTCGAGTAGCGGAAATGCTGGGACTGGAAGTCGTGCTGGCCGACGTAGGTGCCTTTTCCCTGGCGGCGGATCAGCAGGCCTTCGGCAGCCAGGTCTTTGATCCCGGCGCGCACGGTCGAGATGGCCACATTGAGATGTTTGGCCAGTTCCAGTTCGGGTGGAATTTTCTGGCCCGGTTTCCAGTCGCCGCTGTTCAGCCGGGACAGCACGTAACGGCGAACCTCCTTGTAGAGGGGGGTGCCCGCATGGTTCCCGCTGAAGGTGAAAGATGCGACTGGGGGCATGGCTGCCGGTAACGCAAGCTCATCAAAGTTAAGGAAATTCGGGGTGGATTTGACCACATCCCGGCGCTGGCCTTATCATACCAAACAATCGACTCATATGAATGACTTGTCGTTGAGGGCCCGACACCGGTGTTCGGTGTTTCGGGTGGGAGCTGCGTATCGGCATTTTGCCATCTGGTGCCATCTGGTGATATCTGGAGAGGGAGACTGCATTGAAGATCACTAAAGTAGAAGCGTTTCGGGTCCGTGTTCCGAGCAAGGGCGATTACCGAATGGCCAGCGGCGTGCACGAGGGCTTGCGTTCACTGATCGTGCTGCTGCACACGGATGCCGGCATCACCGGGGTCGGTGAAGGCCATCAGGGTGTTGCTACCTATAGCGCAGAGACAGTGGACACCATGTATAGCGTGGTGACCAACATCTATGGACCGCTGCTGGTCGGCAGGGAATTGGTGGCTGTCGAACAGATTGCGGTGGATCTTGGTCAAGCCCGCACCGGCAATCTTTTTGCCCGTTGCGCGGTAGAGACAGCACTCTTCGATGCATTGGCCCGATCCCGCAAGCTGAGCATTGCGGAAATGCTGGGCGGCCCGGTGCGCACGCGGCTGGAATTGTCCGGCAGCATCGGCATTGACGAGCCGGGCGTCATGGCGGAGAAAGCCGCAACCATGGTGGCGGCCGGTTATCGCACTGTCAAAGTGAAAATCGGCACACCGGACGTACAGAAGGATCTCTTGCGGGTGCGGGAAGTCAGGCGAGCTGTCGGCGACCACGTGGCGATCCGGCTTGATGCGAATGCAGGGTACTCGCCGACTGATGCGATGATGCTCGTGCGCAGCCTGGGTGACCTGGCCATCGAGCACTTTGAGCAACCCGTGTCGGCCGGTCATCTTGATGCCCTGGTCAGGCTGACCCGCATGGGCACGGTACCGATCCTTGCCGACGAGAGCGTGCATACCCCCGAAGATGCTTACCGGGTGATCACGGCAGGCGCGTTCGATGCCATCAAGATCAAGATCAGCAAGGTCGGCGGTTATATCGCGGCGCGCAAGATCATTGACATCGCGGAAGCAGCCGGCATCAAACTGGTCATTGGTCAGGGCATCTGTTCCAGCATTGAAGCGGCTGCCGAAGCGCAACTGGCCTGTGCCTATCCCCACGTGTACCCCGTGGCGGAAATGGTCGGCCCGGCCAAATTGCAGGAAGATCTGTCGGAGCCGGCACTGGATCTGCGCAGCGGTTACCTCGACCTGCCGCAGGGACATGGCATCGGCATTGAGATTTCCAGAAAGGCGCTGGCGAAATACACCATCGGCAACGAAGCCGTTGCGAAGGTGGGGGTTGCTGCCTGAACAGCGGGATTGCGGGATGCCTCGTGGCATCCTGTCATACGAACAAAACAGGCTGTGCTTCCAGAAAACGGCCAACGCACGAAGGAGGAGATGAGCGATGAAATGTTACGCGCGAACAGTGCAGTTTCTTTTTGCAGGTTGCTGTGCCGTGACCGGCGCCTTGCTCGCACAGGGCGCTGCGGCGCAGAGCGCGGGCTATCCCGTGCGCACCATACGCTTCGTGGTGCCGTTTCCTGCCGGCGGCGTGAACGATATCGTGGCGCGCATCGTTGCCCAGAAAGCGGGCGAAGCCATGCGGCAGCAGTGGATCGTCGATAACCGGCCGGGCGCCGGTGGCAACATCGGCACGGATTATGTGGCCAAGGCCGCGGCGGACGGCTATACCCTGTTATCCGGCGGCATGGGCAGCCTGGTCATGAATCCGCTGATTGCGAAAGTGCCGTACGACACGCTCCGGGATTTCGCGCCGGTCATACTGACGGCGAAGGCGCCCAATGTGCTGCTCGTGCACCCGTCGTTGCCGGCGCAGAACGTACGCGGGTTGATTGCACTCGCCAGAAGCCGTCCGGGCGAACTGAATTACGGATCGGGCGGCGTCGGCAGCACACCGCACCTGTCCGGCGCGCTGTTTGCGGCAATGTCCGGCATCAACATCGTACACGTTGCATACAAGGGTTCTGCGCCGGCCACAAACGACCTGGTTGCGGGCCATGTGCAAATGGCGATACTCGGTATTCCGGCCGCATATCCCCACATCAAGAGCGGGAGATTGCGGGCGTTGGCGGTGACCGGGACGGACCGGTCGTCCAGCCTGCCCGAAGTGCCGACCGTAGCGGCATCGGGACTGCCGGGTTACGACGTCAATCCATGGTATGGAGTGCTTGCACCGGCAGGGACGCCATCGGGTATTGTGGTGCGACTGAATGCGGAAATTTCGAAAATCGTGAAATCGGCAGACATGCAGGAAAAATTTGCGGTGCATGGCGCCGAGCCCGCCACGAGTACGCCTGAGGAGTATCTTGCGCAGATCAAGGCGGATTTTGCGAAATGGGCCAGGGTGATCGCGGATGCAGGCCTGCAAGCCAGATAGAGCAGATTTTTTCCCCTGGTGCAGCCGGTATCGGTATGCCCGGTAAACGCATGCAGGAACTTCACGGAAAAGTTGCGATCGTCACCGGTAGTTCCCGCAACCTCGGTCGGGCGATTGCGCTGGAATTGGCTGCTGCCGGCGCCGATATCCTGGTCAACGCATTAACGTCGGCGCGCGAGGCGGAAGCCACGGCAGATGCGATCCGTCTTCACGGCGTGAAGGCCTGCTGTTTTATCGGGGATG
>JANNHN010000219.1:0-1877 GCA_031404395.1 Betaproteobacteria bacterium | reverse complement strand
GGCGGTGTCGATGGTGTGGCGCGCGAGGCGGATGCTTGAGGTCGGCTTCACCGCGACGTTGACGATGATGTCCTGCCCGGTGGAAATGCCGCCGAGCACGCCGCCGGCGTTGTTGCTGACAAAACCCTGCGGCGTCATTTCATCCGAATGTTCGGTGCCCTTCTGCGCAATCGCCGCGAAACCGGCGCCAATCTCGACACCCTTCACCGCGTTGATGCTCATCATGTTCCAGGCGATGTCGGCGTCGAGCTTGTCGTACACCGGCTCGCCGAGGCCCACCGGCACACTCGATGCCACCGTGGTGATTTGCGCGCCCACCGAATCACCGGACTTGCGCAGCTGATCCATGAACGTTTCCAGTTCAGTGACGATCTGCGCATTGGGCGC
The DNA here is from genome assembly GCA_031404395.1 of Betaproteobacteria bacterium. Taxonomy (GTDB): domain Bacteria; phylum Pseudomonadota; class Gammaproteobacteria; order Burkholderiales; family SG8-41. Next base: position 1,490 of record JANNHN010000219.1, on the reverse strand, counting down.
GAAGAACGGGTTGTTGCCGACTTCATCCCAGCTCACGAACGGAATGGCTACCGGCCCCAGTTGCGACATGTAGCCGCGGATCAGCGTGCCGTATTTTTCGCGCAGCCATTTTTTGGCAATGGCGCCGGCGGCCACGCGCACCGCAGTTTCGCGCGCCGACTGCCGACCGCCGCCGCGATAATCGCGGATGCCGTATTTCTGCCAGTAGGTGTAATCGGCGTGACCGGGACGGAACAGGTTGGCGATTTTCGAGTAATCCTTGCTTTTCGCGTCGGTGTTGCGGATCAGCAAGGCAATCGGCGTGCCGGTGGTCTTGCCGTCGAATACGCCAGAGAGAATTTCCACGCGGTCTTCCTCGCGACGCTGCGTGACATGACGCGAGGTGCCGGGTTTACGACGATCAAGCTCAAGCTGTATATCAGCCTCGGTCAGCGCCAGCCCCGGCGGGCAGCCATCGACCACGCAGCCGATCGCCGGCCCGTGCGACTCGCCGAAGGAGGTGACGCAAAACAATTTACCCAGCGTGCTGCCCGACATAGTCGAAAAACCCCCGAAAAACTCCATTAAAATCAAGCATGAAGTGTAGCATAGCGGTCACAACACTGAAGGCCGCACTGGCACAGACCCATGACAGAAAAACCCGACCCCGAAAAAAAGAATCCGGAAAACATCAAGGGCCCCGGCGGGATGAACATGCGCGAGCTGCATGAACTGGTGAAGCAGAGCCATGCCCGCGACCAGGCCGACCCGCGCGCCGCGAAGCAAGTCCCCTTGGGGGGCGCCCGAAGCAAGTCCCCTTGGGGGGCGCCGAATGCGCTGAAGCAACCGCAGAGCCGCTGGCAGCGTCTGGCGCGTTATGTGTGGGACAAGAAGCCGCGCGGCTGACGTTCCGCCACGGCTTTACTTCCAGTCGCCACGCAGCGCCAGCACCCGCGCCTGCAGATCTTCCGGCGATGCCGACTGCGGCGGCACCGCAGGCGCCGCGGCCAGCGCGATCTTCGCCAGCGGCAGCGCGCGCCAGGGCTTGCTCATCGCCGCGCCGTCCTTGCGGCTGAAAAAACTGCCCCACAGTCCACGCAGCGCCAGCGGCACGACGGGCACCGGCGTCCGGTCGATAATGCGCTTGATACCGGAGCGGAACGGCATCATTTCACCAGACTCGGTAATGCGGCCTTCGGGAAAAATGCCGACCAGATCGCCGGCTTCCAGCGCGCTTGCGATTTCGTCATACGCGCGCTCGAGCATCGCCGGGTCTTCCTTCGCCGATGCAATCGGGATGCAGCGGCTGGTACGAAACACGAAGTTCAGCACCGGCACGCGGAAAATCCGGTGGTCCATCACAAAGCGGATCGGCCGGCGGCAGGCGGCGGCGATGATCAGGGCATCCACAAAACTCACGTGGTTGCACACCAGCACCGCCGGCCCTTCATCCGGAATATTGTCGAGCCCTGATTTTTCAAGTCGATACACCGTGTGAATCAGCATCCACA
>JANNHN010000218.1:0-5007 GCA_031404395.1 Betaproteobacteria bacterium | reverse complement strand
GGTGACGTCCTTGAAGCTTTTTTTTACCGCTTCGCAGCCGGTCAGCAGCGGCATGAGCAGCAGCAATATGAACAGCAGGCGCAAGTGCATAGTCTTCTCCTAGCGAAACCTGTGGCGAATTCTAATCTCTTCGCCGGCCTTGATTTCAACAACCTGCAGGTATGAGGCGAATCCCGGGTTACGTACCTCGATCTTGTGGGTTCCGGGCTTGATCGCGATGTCGCGTAACGGCGGCGCGGTGCCGTATTTGCTGCCGTCAATGAATACTTCGCCCCACGGAGCGATATTCAGCCGCACAGTGCCGGTGGTGAGTGGTACGGCATCTTCCTGGGCGCGCGACAGCGGTGGTTTTTTTGCAACTTTGGTTTTGGGCGGCGGCGCGGGTTCAGCTTCGGCGACGGCGGCCGTGGCGGGTGCGGACGGCAGCCTTTTCACCGTCGTGGGTGGCAATGCGGGGCGGGCCGGCGCCGGAGATTGGTAGCTTGCAACGTTGGCATCGGTGTCCGTGCTGCGCAGTGCAAGGCGCAGCGTGATTGCCGTGCCGAGGATCAGCATGACCGCCAGCGCCGTTGCCAGCGGCGGGCGACGCATGATCTGCGCGCGCGCCAGGTTTGCCGTGGCGCCGAGCTTGTGCATGACTGCTGCAGCATGAACGGCGGCGGGGCCGGCTTGAGTGCGCGGTGCGCGTGCCGGAGCCGGCTCGTTGCCGAGCGCATACACCTCGTGCTCACGCACATGTTTGTCGGTGCGGGCGCCTTCAAAATTGAAGAGGTGGGCGTAGTCCGCCGACAGCGCGGAAATCACTTCGTAATAGGAGCGCGACGCCAGCACCTGATTGATTTCAGCGAAACTCATCACGCGCTGCGCGACATTGATGCCGTCGCCGATGACATTCGGCTGATTGTTGATGTCTTTCACCAACCGTACCGGGCCGAGGTTGATGCCGGTGCGCAAGCGGAGCCCGCTGGTACCGGAGGGATTGAGCGCATCGCGCAGCGCCAGGCCGAGATAGAGGCCTTCCTCGGGATCGCCAAGAAAGTTGATCGCCGCGCCGTCGCCGGTGTCGAGGATGATGCGGTCGCTGTTCGGCACATCGGCAAGCGCCTGCGCGAGCAGCGCATTGAACTGCTCCTTGATCTGCATCTGGTCAGTTACCGACTTCTTCGAATACTCGACGATGTCGATAAAAACGACGGTGCAGATGAAGGCGTGATTGCTGCGGTTGCTCATGGTGGTGGCGGAAGCTGGCCCCGGATTATTTCACACGCATGCCGGGCTGCGCACCGGAATCCGGCGACAGCAGGAATAATCCCGGCGCCTCACCGCTGGCGGCCAGCACCATGCCCTCGGACATGCCGAATTTCATTTTGCGCGGCGCAAGGTTGGCGACGACGACAGTGAGTCTGCCGACCAGCGTCGCCGGATCGTAGGCCGACTTGATGCCGGCGAATACCTGCTTCGTGCCGAGCGCGCCTACGTCCAGCGTCAGCTTCAGCAGCTTGTCGGCGCCTGCTACGTGTTCGGCATTGGCGATTCTGGCGATGCGCAGGTCGATCTTTGAAAAATCGTCAATCGAGATGGCGGCGGATGATATGGCAGGTGAGGTTGCGGCTTCCACGGCGTTCTCCTGGTGCTGGGCATGGCGCTGCTGCGAGTGCGGCGCCGGAGTTGCGGGTTTGAGGCTTTCCTTGTTGGCAGTGACCAATGCAGAAATTTGCTCGGGTTTGACACGAATCATAAGGGACTGAAATTCTCCAAATGTATGCTCGGCTGGAATGAAGTTATGTCCGGTCGGCAAGAATTTTTCGACATCTAGCGGTAAGGCCGCGGCACTCCACGATAACGATCCGCTGTTCAAATAGCGTTCTGCTTCCTTCGTAAGATTGGGAAGAATGGGCTTTAGAAATATCGTAAGTAACTTAAAACCTGCAATCGAGTTTGCGCAGATTTGTCCCAATTTATCTTTTACTGCCGGGTTGCTATCCGCTTCTTTTGCGAGCAACCACGGTTTGAACCCATCAATTTCTTTGTTAATCGCATCGGCGATTTCCATGATCGCTCGAGTGGCCTTTCCAAACTCCCGTTCTTCGAAATGTTTGCGGATGGAGCTTGCCTGCTCGACTGCAACTGCTAATCCAGCAGCATCTGCGGGAACGGGAATGCCGCTAAGGCTACCCATACGGATGCCCGGCATGCGATTGTCAAAATGCTTGGCCAAAAACGGGGCGATTCGGCTCGCAATATTCACATACTTACCCACCAAGTCGCTATTCACCCGCGCCACAAAATCGTCGAGATTCAGATCGATGTCTTCCATCGTCGAATTCAACTTGGCAGCGTAGTAATAGCGCAGCCATTCCGGATTCAGTCCCTGCCGGATATAACTTTCGGCGGTGATGAAGGTGCCGCGCGACTTGGACATCTTTTCGCCGTTCACCGTCAGAAAGCCGTGGGCGAACACCTTGGATGGCGTGCGGTAGCCGGCGTACTGGAGCATGGCCGGCCAGAACAGCGCGTGGAAATAAAGGATGTCCTTGCCGATGAAATGCACCAGTTCGGTATCGCTGCCCGGGTTGAGGAATGCATCGGCATCGATGGTAATTCCTTTAACTTGTTGTTTTTTAACGTAATTCAGGAAGCTGCCGAAGTAACCCACCGGCGCATCGAGCCACACGTAGAAAAACTTTTTGCCGTCGGTGCCGGGAATCGCGAAGCCGAAGTACGGCGCGTCGCGCGAGATGTCCCAGTCGTTGAGGCCGGAGGCAAACCACTCGGCCATCTTGTTGGCGGCTTCCGATTGTAGTGTGCCGGAACGCGTCCACTGCTGCAGGAATTCCGCGCAGTCGCCGAGTTTGAAGAAATGGTGCTCGGACGATTTGCGCACGGGTTTTGCGCCGGACACCGTCGAATACGGATTCTTCAGGTCGGTCGGCGCATAGGTCGCGCCGCAGACTTCGCACGAGTCACCATACTGGTCTTTCGCGCCGCACTTGGGGCATTCGCCTTTGATGTAACGGTCGGGTAGAAACATTTCTTTGACCGGGTCATAGAACTGCTCGACTGAGCGTTTGGCAATCAAGTTCTTGCTGTCCAAGCGCTTGTAAATTTCCTCGGCAAGCGAGCGCGTTTCATTCGAGTGCGTGGTGTAATAGTTATTAAAGCTGATGCAAAATCCATCTAATGCATCATTGCCCTTGGCTTCGCCACCACCATAAAAATCTTGTGTGTGTTCTTTCAACACTCGCGCGATCAAATCTTCCGGTGTAATGCCTTCGGCATCGGCGCGCAGCATGATCGGCGTGCCGTGGGTGTCGTCGGCGCCGACGTAGTGGATCTCCACGGGGGACCCGTCGTTATTCACCTGCATGCGCTGAAACCGCACCCAGATGTCGGTCTGGATGTACTCGACCAGATGGCCCAGGTGAATGGCGCCATTGGCATACGGCAGCGCCGACGTAACAAGAATCCGGCGTGGCTTCTGAGTGATGTCAGTCATGGGTGAGCAAGTGGCGGCCGAGGACGCTACCGTCGTAAACCTGCAGCGCCGATGTGACAAGGATGCGTCGGTGCGACATGGGTTTGGTGGGGAGGTGTAGCTAAAGGATTGAATTGTAACAAACAATTCAAAAAACCCTGTCTGCGGGCAAGGACTGGAGCAGGGTGCGGCGCGCATTCGGCCGCAATGGGCAAAAAAACCTTTGCCGGCATGGGGTTGTGGTTGGTCTGGGGGTGCGATGCCGCTACAATCGCGGCCTTACCACGCACACCGACGGAACCCGAACCATGGCCATCACTGAGCAGGACGTACAAACCGCGTTGAAGCAGTTGACCGATCCGAACACGAAAACCGATTACGTGACCGGCAAAGCGGCCAAAAATATCAAGATTGATGGCAACAACGTCGCACTGGACATCCTGCTGGGTTATCCGTCGAAAAGCCAGATTGAACCGATCCGCAAGGAAATTACCGCCAGACTGAAAACGCTGCCCGGCGTGGGCGGTGTCAACGTCAATGTGACCACGAAAATCGTGTCACACGCGGTGCAGCGCGGCGTGAAACTGATTCCCGGCGTGAAGAACATCATCGCCATCGCCTCCGGCAAGGGCGGCGTCGGCAAAAGCACCACCGCGGTGAATCTGGCGCTGGCGCTGGCCGCGGAAGGCGCCAGCGTCGGCATACTCGACGCCGACATCTATGGCCCATCGCAACCGATGATGCTGGGCATCGCCGGTCGCCCTGAATCGAAAGACGGCAAGTCGCTGGAGCCGATGGAAGCCCACGGCCTGCAGGCGATGTCGATCGGATTTCTGATCGACACCGAGACGCCGATGGTATGGCGCGGCCCGATGGTGACCCAGGCGCTGGAGCAGCTGGTGAATGAAACAAAATGGCGTGATGTCGATTACCTCGTCGTCGATCTGCCACCGGGCACGGGCGATATTCAGCTCACGCTGGCGCAGCGCGTGCCGGTCACCGGCGCGGTGATCGTCACCACGCCGCAGGACATCGCGCTGATCGATGCGCGCAAGGGCCTGAAGATGTTCGAGAAGGTGGGCATTCCCATCCTCGGCATCGTCGAAAACATGTCGCTGCACATCTGCTCGAAGTGCGGCCACGAAGAACACATTTTCGGCGAAGGCGGCGGCAGCCGCATGGGCGCCGATTACAACGTCGAACTGCTGGGCTCGCTGCCGCTGGACATCAATATCCGCAAACAGGCGGATTCCGGCAAGCCGACGGTGGTGGTGGACCCCGACGGCCGGGTGGCGGGTATCTATCGCCAGATCGCGCGTCGCGTCGCGGTGAAAATCGCCGAGAAGCAGCAGGACCATTCCGCGGCATTCCCGAAAATCGTCGTCAAGAACACCTGATCCGCCGGGATCGCCCCTTCCGCCGTCACGCCGCGATGAAGCCAATCACGGTGCCACCGAGCATGAGCATGTCTTTGCCGAAATCTTCGGGCATAGGAGGCGGTTCCCTTATAGATAGTGCCGGTTGCCATTCTA
>JANNHN010000217.1:0-1539 GCA_031404395.1 Betaproteobacteria bacterium | reverse complement strand
GAATTACAGGCCACCGGGAAGAAAGTCGGCATGGTCGGGGATGGTGTCAACGACGCGCCGGCGCTGACCCAGGCCAACGTGGGCTTTGCCATTGGCGCCGGCACCGACGTCGCGATGGAAAGCGCCGATGTCGTGCTGATGAAGAGCGACCCTTACGACATTGTCGGCGCGATCGAGCTGTCACGCGCGACGGTGCGCAAGATGCACCAGAATCTCTGGTGGGCGGTGGGCTACAACGTGATCGCTTTTCCGCTCGCTGCGGGCGTCTTGTACCCCTTCGTACTCAGTCCGGAGGTCGCGGCGCTGTCCATGTCCGGCAGTACTCTCATCGTGGCGATCAATGCGCTGATGTTGAAGCGCACCAAACTGGAAGGCTTGCGTCAGGCTGGCAAAAACGGGGCGTCTGGGTTGGCCATGCGTGCGGTACCCGGCACTTCCGGAGGCGAACTCAAGGAGCGTGCTGGATGAACGCACTGTCCGAGGCGGCAGGTGACAGTGGAGAGATCGCCCGCTTAGGTGTAATCGCAAAGGTGGCTATCCGGAAAGGATTCGCTCACTATGCCATGCGCCTCGGATTCGGTGGAGCAGAGAGCGCGCAGGACGTTTCAGCACCACGCGGTGATGCGCGGCGCCTGCGTGAAGCGCTCGAGGAGCTGGGCCCGACCTTCGTCAAGTTCGGCCAGATGATCGCCGGACGACGCGACATTTTTCCAGAAGAGCTCGTAACCGAACTTAGAAAGTTGCACGATGCTGCAACCGAATTTCCGGTCGCGGCCGCGCGCCGAATCATCGAGGAAGACACCGGACAGTCTGTGTCCGAACTGTTTGCCTCGTTCGACGACCGCCCGATGGCAGCGGCGTCGATGGCACAGGTGCATTGCGCAACTTTGCAGGACGGTACGGCGGTGGCTGTCAAGGTGCAGCGGCCCGGGATCGCCACGATGGTGGAATCCGATATCGCCATTCTTCTTCGGCTTGCGAGTTTGCTGGATGCGTCGATTCCTTCGATGCGGACATTTAACCTGCCGGAACTGGTTGAGGAGTTCGCCCAGACCTTGCGCGCCGAGCTCGATTTCGAGCGCGAGGCGCGCAATGCGCAACGATTCGCCGAGGCTAATCGCGGAGAGGCGGCGGTATTCGTCCCGCGGACATTCGCGCAGGCTACAGGTCGCCGGGTGCTCACGATGGACCACAGCCTGGGACACCGGATAGATGCGCTCGATGCGCAGGAGCAACCACGGCTGGCGATTGCCCAGACCTTGATGCGCCTGTTCCTCACCCAGGTGTTCGAGCATGGGATCTTTCACGCCGATCCGCATCCCGGCAATGTCTTCCTGATGCCCGATGGTCGGTTTTGCTTTCACGACTTCGGGGCACTCGGCGAGTTGTCGCCGACCTTTCAGGAAAACATGCGCCAGCTTTTTCTCGCCGTGATGGCGAGGGACGCCTCCTGGCTTACGAGTGCCTACCTTGAAATGGGGGGCGCCACCGCACCGCTCGACCGTGCCGCATTCACCAAGGACATGTCACTGGCGCTGG
>JANNHN010000216.1:0-3376 GCA_031404395.1 Betaproteobacteria bacterium | reverse complement strand
TTTTTCAATACGTAGGTTGGGGTGACGAAGGAACCCCAACGCTGAACCCAGTGCAAAGTAGTAGAGTGTAGAGTGGAAAACCCCGAGTATTTGCAGCGGTCGCGCGTTGGGGTTCGCAAGCTCACCCCAACCTACTCACTGGTGATACGGCCATTTACCATTTACCAATCACCAATCACCAATCACCAGTCACCATCAAAGATTCCACGAGCCAATGTCGGCGTCGTTGCCTTCGCCGCCGAGCGCACCATCGGCGCCGAAACTGAATATGTCGATCTCGCCATGCAGTCCCGGATTCAGGTATTGGTAAGGATTACCCCACGGATCCTTCGGCAGACGTTCGAGATACCCGCCGGCTTTCCAGTTGGGCGGGATCGGGGCAGTGGCCGGCCTCGCTGCCAGCGCTTGCAATCCCTGTTCTGTTGACGGGTAGCGCTGGTTGTCGAGACGGTAGAGCTTGAGCGCCTGCATCAGACTCGCGACATCCTGCTTTGCGGCAATTGCCCGCGCCTCGTCCGGGCGGCTGATAATTTTCGGCACCACCAACGCGGCGAGTATGCCAATGATGACCACCACCACCATCACTTCAAGCAACGTGAATCCGCCCCGCCGCGACTTCATTTTCATGTGACCCTCCTTGCAGTCGATCGATCCGAGGGCCGTCCGACGTTCGTTTACAGCAAAATACGGTTAATACGGTTATTATCGCCATCGGACGTGAATACTCTGTACGTTATCATACATACAGAGGAGCAATTTCGTCCTACGATGCATCCAATCCTGCAGGCAGTATTTCACTTAAATCCAAAGATGCAAGCGATTTCCCTGGAACCATCGGATTTTTCATCAAGGGCCGTTGTGTCTCTGGTGACATTCGCCGCAATCGCGCTGCTCGGCTTGGTACTGGCGTATTGGACTTGGGCGTGGTTCGCCCCGCGTCCCGAGCCGCGTGCGCCGGCAGCGGTGCAGACAGGCACCCGGGCAGAGATCGCATACGGTCTGTTCGGCAGCGTGCAGCGGGGGAGCAATGGCGCCGCGCCGACGGGGGTTGCAGTCAGTCTGCTCGGGGTTGTCGCCGCCGCAGGCGGGCGGTCGGGTTTCGCAGTACTGCGGCTTGATGCCAGACAGACTGTCGCGGTGCGCGAAGGTGGAGAAATCAAACCTGGTGTTCTTCTCGCCGAAGTGCATGCAGATCACGTTGTGCTGGAACGCGGTGGGACGCGCGAGACGCTCGCCTGGCCAAAACAGGGAAAATCTGCGGTATCGGCCAAACCGCTCACCGCAAAATGATGTTTCGCCCAATGATTTACCGTCATCTGCCGAAGACGCTCTACCCGGGGATCCTATGAAAAGTCGCTGGTTTCGAGCCGGAATTCTGTGGATGGTCATGGCAGTCTGCAGCGGACCGCTATGGGCAGCAGACGCTGATCTGGTCACGCTCAATTTTGTCAGCGCCGACATTGAAGGCGTGGTCAAGGCGGTCAGCGAGATCACCGGAAAAAACTTCGTGCTTGATCCGCGAATCAAGGGCACGGTCAATATCGTCTCCTCGAAGCCGATATCCAGGGCACTGGTTTACGAAATATTCCTGTCGGCATTACGCGTGCAAGGCTACGCGGCCATCGAGGATCGCGGCATCGTCAGAATCGTCCCCGAGACCGACGCCAAGCTGTACCCGATTCCCGTGCGCGGCCCGCAGGACAAGTCCCGAGTGACCGGCGACCGGATCCAGACGCAGGTGTTCACGCTCCGCTACGAATCGGCAGCGCAACTGGTGCCGATATTGCGCCCGCTGATCGCCCCCAACAACTCGATCACTGCATATCCCGCCAGCAACTCGCTGGTGATCACCGATTACGCCGGCAACCTGCTGCGCATCGAGAAAATCATCGACTCAATCGATCAGCCCAACGGTAGCGAACCTGTGATGATACCGCTGCGCCACGCATCGGCGCTCGATGTCGCGCAAACAGTCAACAAATTATTTACGGAGGCGATCCAGCCGGCAGGCGTCGCGGCGGCCGACCCGACTCAGCGCCTGACGGTGGTTGCCGATGCGCGCTCGAACAGCCTGATCGTGCGCTCCGATAATCCGTCCCGGCTGTTCCGGTTGCGCAGCCTCGTTGCCATGCTGGATTCACCCACCAGCACTGCGGGCAACATTCACGTCGTTTACATGAAGAATGCGGAAGCGGTGAAAGTCGCCGAGACCCTGCGGGCGATCTATCTCGGTGAAGCATCAACCGTGGCGCCGCGCACGACCGTGCTGCCGGGTGCTCCGGCGATGATAGTGCCCGCCACCAGCGCAGCGCCAATAGCCACGCCGCTTCTGGCATCGGCGCCGGCGTCGGGTTCACCTCTGGCGTCCCTGACATCATCCGGCATCATCCAGGCGGATGCAGCGACCAACTCGATCATCATCAATGCGCCCGATGCGATCTACAACAACCTGCGCGCGGCGCTGGACAAACTCGACGTTCGTCGCGCGCAGGTGTATGTCGAGGCGCTGATTGCCGAAGTCACTGCTGACAAGGCAGCGGAATTCGGCATCCAGTGGCAAGGGCTGAGCGGATTGGGGAAGAGCTCGACCCAACCCTTCGGCGGCACCAATTTCGGCGCCGCCGGGCAGAACATCATCGGCATCGCCCAGAATCCGGCGACGGCCTCACGCGGGCTCAATATCGGCATCGTGAATGGCCAGGTCACCATCCCCGGCGTCGGCCAGATTTTCAATCTCGGTCTTCTGGTACGCGCTCTGGAGACCGATGCGAATGCAAACATCCTGTCCACACCGACGCTGCTGACGCTGGACAACGAGGAAGCCGCAATCGTCATCGGCCAGAACGTGCCTTTCATCACCGGGCAGTACGCGCTGTCCGGTGCATCCACTACGCCTACGCCTTTCCAGACGGTCGAGCGGCGCGATGTCGGATTGACGCTGCGGGTCAGGCCGCAAATCTCCGAAGGCGGCACAGTACGCCTGCAGATCTACCAGGAAGTCTCCAGCGTCCAGGACAAAACCAATCCGGCCGGCGTGATCACCAACAAACGTGCGGTCGCATCAACCGTCCTGGTCGACGACGGGCAGATCGTGGTGATCGGGGGCCTCATCCAGGACACTTTCACCGATGGCATTGAAAAAGTGCCGCTGCTCGGCGATATCCCGCTGCTCGGCGCCCTGTTCCGCTATCAGACCCGCTCGCGCAGCAAGACGAATCTGATGATTTTCCTGCGGCCGACGCTGGTGCGTAATAGCGAGCGTACGGACGCTTTCAGCAGTGAGCGCTACGACTACATCCTCGGCGAGCAGCGCAAAGTCCAGCCGGCGCCCAGCGCGCTCCTTCCCGACATGGCATCACCCAGCCTGCCCCCGCGG
>JANNHN010000215.1:0-1572 GCA_031404395.1 Betaproteobacteria bacterium | reverse complement strand
CGCGTTGGGGTTCGCAAGCTCACCCCAACCTACTCACTGCACCTCGACATTCAAATCGAGACCAGACAAAATCGCTCGTTTCCACATTTCGATCATCAACTGATAACTGGCCCTCGTGAAAACGTTGGGACACTACTGATAGTTAGTCTTTCATCATTGGCGACAAACCAATCCCGTTCGCCCTGAGCCCGTCGAAGGGCGGGGCTTCGACGGGCTCAGCCCGAACGGTGTCATGTATTTTGTAATGATCAATAGTTTCCTGAGAGCAGCTTGCGCACATCGGTAATGCGGCCGGTGACCATCGCCGCGGCCGCCATTGCCGGACTCATCAAATGCGTACGCGCGCCCTTGCCCTGACGGCCCTCGAAATTGCGGTTGGAGGTGGAAGCGCAGCGCAGGCCCGCGGGTACGGTGTCGCCGTTCATCGCGGCGCAGCTTGAGCAACCGGACGCGCGCCACTCGACGCCGGCTTCCGTAAAAATGCGGTCCAGCCCTTCGGCTTCGGCCTGCCTCTTCAGCGTCGTCGAGCCGGGCGATACCCAGGCCGGGATCGCCGATTTGCGGCCTTTGAGCACCGCCGCCGCCGCGCGCAGATCCTCGATGCGGCCGTTGGTACAACTGCCGATGAAGGCGCGGTCGATGCGGATGTCGGTGAGCGGCATGCCGGGCTGCAGATCCATGTAGGCGAGCGCCAGTCTGGCGTGCGCGCGCTGGTCGGCCTCGGGCAGCGTTGCGGGATCCGGTACCCGGCCCGATACCGGCAGCGCTTCTTCGGGGCTGGTGCCCCAGGTCACCATCGGTTCGAGCTGCGCGCCGTTGAGCGCGACTTCGCGGTCGAAGCGCGCGCCATTGTCCGTGGGCAGCAGGCGCCACTGCGCCAGCGCGGCGTCCCAGTCGGTGCCCTTGGGGGCGTATTCGCGGCCGTGCAGGAATTGATAAACGGCATCGTCCGGCGCAATCATGCCGGCGCGCGCGCCGGCTTCGATCGCCATGTTGCATACGGTCAGACGGCCTTCGACGGTCAGGCCGCGGATCGCGCTGCCGGCGAATTCAATGACATGACCGGTGGCGCCGGCAGTGCCGATTCTGGCGATGATCGCCAGCACCACGTCCTTGCCGGTGACGCCCGGCGGCAGCGTGCCATCGACGGTGATGCGCAGGGTTTTCGGCCGCTTCATCCACATACACTGCGTAGCCAGTATTTGTTTCAGTTGCGAGGCGCCGGTGCCAAACGCATAGGCGCCCAGCGCGCCATGCGGGGAGGTGTGCGAATCGCCGCTGGTGATGGTCAGCCCGGGGTGGGTGATGCCGAGTTCGGGGCCGTTGACATGCACGATGCCCGGACGATCATCGTTGATGCCGAAGGGCGCGATGCCGGGGGCGGGTGAATTTTCTTGCTGCAACGCGAGCATGTGGCGCGCGTCGGCGTCCTCGGCGGCGGCAACGCCGCGCTCGCGATTCAGCGTCGGCACGTAGTGGTCAGCGACGGCAAAGGTCTGCCGCGGCTTGCGCACCTTGCGGCCGTCCTTGGCCAGCGCGCCGAAGGCATGGAACGAACCTTCGTGGACAAAG
>JANNHN010000214.1:0-5577 GCA_031404395.1 Betaproteobacteria bacterium | reverse complement strand
TCCACCATGGCCTTGGGCGGCGCTTCCTCGGCAAGGCTTGTAAAATTGATGATGTCGGCGAACATCACCGTGACATCGGCAAAACCATCGGCAATGATGCCTTGCTGGTCCTTCAGACGTCGCGCAATCGGCGCCGGCAGGATGTTCAGCAACAGGGTTTCCGATTTTTCCTGTTCGACACTCAGCAGGCGGTTCTGCTCGGTGACGGAGTCCTGCAACTTGTCGCGCTCGCGCACAAAGTAGCTGATCAGCAGGTACATGATGGTGGACATCGCAGCGAAGTTGAGCGTGAAAAACACCGCGATGCTCTGCATGGTGACGCCCGCTTCCACACCTGAAGTCAGCCAGTAGTCAAAAAAACCCGATACTGCGGTTAATATGATGTAAGCGGTGAACCACGGCAGCGACTGGCGCGCGCCCTGGAAAATCATCACACCGACCGGCGCCAGCAGCGCCCACAGAACAACACCCGAAGAGCTGACGAAACTGCCGATGCTCCACTGCATGATGAACGGCATGAACAGGAACAGGCTGACTTGCAGCGTACGGAATACCGCGAAATTCAGCGAGTAAACGTAATAAGCCAGTGATACCACCGATATGCTCAGATACAGCAGCGGCACCGTCGATGAAAATTTGATGCCCATCGCCCAGTACAGCGCCAGCCACAGCACCGAACCAAAACTCATCAGACCGCAGGCGAAAATGAGCAGCGTCTTGTTGAGCTTGTCCTGCTCGCTGTCTCGCTCATTGATAACGCGTTCGCTCAGGCTGTTCAGCCGCGCGCGCAGGTTTCCCGACATCTTTCCCCCACTCCCGTTTCGCCGGACATCGGTGGCTGCCGCTCCGGGCTTGATATCCGCTCACAATCTACTCGCGCATTGTATCCGGTAACGGCATGAACTTCGATATGCGCCGCAATTTTCGGCCCGGCGCAGGCATCGGCAGTGCCGGGCAAATCGGCTAAAATGCCGGTTCGCAAGCATATTTCACAGCGTTTGAAGTGATTACAGGGAGAACATCGGCATGTCCATGGCAGATCGCGACGGGTACATCTGGCAAGACGGGAAGCTGGTGCCCTGGCGCGACGCAACAACTCACGTCCTGACCCATTCTCTGCACTACGGCCTTGCCGTTTTTGAGGGCGTACGGGCCTACAAGACCGAGATCGGCACGGCGATTTTCCGGTTGCAGGACCATACCACCCGGTTGTTCAATTCCGCGCATATCTACATGATGAAAATCCCGTACACGCGGGAAGAACTGATGGCCGCGCAGAAGGAAGTCGTGCGCGCCAACAAGCTGGAATCCTGCTACATCCGGCCGATCGCCTTTTACGGTTCGGAAAAAATGGGCGTGTCCCCCAAAGGCAACAGCGTGCATGTGGCCATTGCCGCCTGGCCGTGGGGCGCCTATCTGGGCGCCGAAGCCATCGAAAAAGGCATCCGCGTGAAAACGTCGTCTTACGCCCGCCACCACGTCAACGTGTCGATGACCCGTGCCAAATATTCCGGCACCTATGCCAACTCCATCCTCGCCAACCTCGAGGCCACGGATCATGGTTACGACGAAGGCCTGCTGCTCGATGTTGATGGCTTCGTTGCCGAAGGTTCCGGCGAAAACCTGTTCATGGTCAAAAACGGCAAGCTCTACGAGCCCGAACTGACCAGCGCGCTGATCGGCATCACCCGGGAATCGATCATCACGCTCGCCGAGGAGATGGGGTACACCGTGGCCTCGCGGCGCATTACCCGCGACGACCTGTACATCGCCGACGAGGCTTTTTTCACCGGCACTGCCGCCGAAGTCACCCCCATCCGCGAAGTCGACGGCCGGATGATCGGCAACGGCAAGCGCGGCCCGGTCACCGAGCGACTGCAGACAAAGTTTTTTGACTGCGTCAACGGCAAAGCGGTCGCCCATCGCGACTGGCTGTCGCCGGTGGCCCTTTGATGCCGATAGCAGCCCGATTATCATGAGCGAACCCACTGCCAACACGGCGCGGCTGATCGAAGTTTCGGCGGACGATCTGCCGCTGCACTGCCCGATGCCCTCGATGCTGTTGTGGAACGCGCATCCCCGCGTGTTCCTGCCGGTTGAAAAAACCGGCGAGGCACTGTGCCCGTATTGCGGCACACGCTACACGCTGAAAGGCGGTGCTGTCGCCGCGCATCACTGAGCGATGCGCGGACCGCCGCTGATGCGCGCGCGCCGCCCATGAATATTCTCGTTGTCGGCCCCTCCTGGGTCGGCGATACCGTCCTCTCGCAGCCGCTGCTGCGACTGCTCAGAGACCGCCACCCCGGCGCACAGATCGACTATCTCGCCCCGCCGTGGACGCTGCCGCTGCTCGCGCGCATGCCCGAAGTGCGCGCCGGCATTAAAAATCCATTTGGTCATGATGCCCTGCAGTTCGCCGCGCGGCGACGTCTGGGACACACACTGCGCGCCGGGAGTTACGACCAGGCAGTGGTGCTGCCCAACTCGTTCAAATCGGCGCTGATTCCGTGGTTTGCCGGCATTCCCGTGCGCACCGGATTTCGCGGCGAAGCGCGCTGG
Organism: Betaproteobacteria bacterium; assembly: GCA_031404395.1. Classification (GTDB taxonomy): domain Bacteria; phylum Pseudomonadota; class Gammaproteobacteria; order Burkholderiales; family SG8-41. The sequence continues at coordinate 3,018 of JANNHN010000214.1, read as the reverse complement.
GGACTGCTCAACGACCTGCGCCGGCTCGACGCGCAGGCCTTGCCGCAGATGGCGCAACGGTTCGCGGCGCTGGCGCTGTCTGCCGATATGCCGTTGCCCGCAACCCTGCCGTCCCCCGCGCTGACCTCGTCCGCCGCAGATCAAACCGCGTTACTGGCCCGGCTGCAACTCGACCATGGCAGACCGGCGATTGCCTTCTGCCCCGGCGCCGAATATGGTCCGGCCAAACGCTGGCCGGCCGCGCATTTCGCGACGCTCGCCCGGAGTCTCGCCGCGCGCGGCTACGCAGTCTGGCTGCTCGGATCGCCCAGGGATCACGCGGTTGCGGAAGCCATCGCCCGGGCCGCCGACGGCGCTTGCGTCAATCTCTGCGGCAGAACCAGCATCGCCGAGGCCGTCGATCTGCTGGCGGCGGCGCGCCTGACCGTCACCAATGACTCCGGATTGATGCATGTCGCTGCAGCCGTCGGCCGTCCGCTCATCGCCCTGTACGGATCGAGTTCGCCGCAGTTCACACCGCCGCTGAGTGCGCAGGCACGCATCATCTCGCTCGGTGTCGAATGCAGCCCATGCTTCGAACGCGAGTGCCCGCTGGGGCATTTCAAATGCCTGAATGATCTTGCGCCGGAGCGCGTCTTCGCCGAAATTGATTTTGCTAAAATCAGCAACTGACTCATCAGCACCCGAATCGGGCAGACCGGAATACTGATGTGAAAAAAACACTGTTCGCGACGCCACAGGACGCTGAAGCCGCCTTCTACGACGCCTTCGCCAAAGCCGATCTCGATGCCATGATGGAGGTCTGGGGCGATGATGACGACATTTACTGCGTGCATCCGGGGGGAGCGCGCATCAGCGGGGTCGAACGCGTACGCGACTCGTGGCGGCAGATTTTCGCCAGCGGTCAAGATCTGCGCTTCAATCTCCGCGACCGGCAATTGATCCACACCATGATGCTCGCGGTACACAGCGTCTATGAGCATATCGCCGTCGCCGGGCAGTCACTGGCACGCCAGGCCATGATCGCCACCAATGTCTATCAGCGCAGCGAGCGCGGCTGGCGCATGGTCGCCCATCATGCGGCCCCGGCGCCGGCCACCATACAGCAGGAAATTCCTGCCGAACGCAGCACCAAGACGCTGCACTGACGCGCCGCCGCAAGGAAAGCGCTGTCCGCGATGTGAATTTGCGGAGCACAACGGTAAACGCATTCGCTATACTTTGGCCGTCCGTTCAGTGGACGAGCGCGAATTAACGCACGTTGCTTCCCAGGAATTGCGCATTCCCATGTCCAGATCATCCATCGCAGCCGGCTTATCGTTGCCGCCGCGCAGCCCCAAGCCGCGCAGCCGCGGCATCACCTCGATGATCGACTTCGGCCCGGATACCTTCGGCTGGTCTGGCGGCGAACGCGGCATCAGCGATCTGCTGGATGTCGCCGCCGATTACATCGACTACGCCAAGATCTACGCGATGAACGCGCTGCTGATCCCGGCCGATGTGGTCAAGCGCACCACCAAACTGTATCTCGATGCCGGTGTTGCGCCATTCGCCGGCGGCATCCTGTTTGAATATGCCTGGCGCCGCAACGAAATCGACGGACTGATCGCACTGCTTGCCAGGCTCGGCATCCCCGGCCTCGAAATATCCGAGAACTACGTGACGCTGAGTGACGACGAGCGCCAGCGCATGATCGCGCGCTTCCAGCAGGCCGGGTTGCAGGTAGTCTATGAATTCGGCCGCAAGAATCCCGAACAGCCGCTGAATCTCGATTACCTGGAAAACATCGTGCGCGCAGTCGCCGCACAGGGCATCCATCACGTGACTGTCGAGCAATGCGAAATGGATCTGCTCGCGCAGGACTCACCGCAACGGCTGCGGGAGCTGTCGGCACAGGACTGGTTTGAACACGTGGTCATCGAAGCCGACCCCTACTGCTTTCCGCAGCAACACGTGCAAATGTTGCGCGACTTCGGCCGCGACGTGAATCTCGCCAATATTGCGCCGGGCCAGATCCTGCGGCTGGAAGGTTTCCGTCAGGGCATCGGTCGCGCAGTGAATTATTCACTGCTGTCAGGCGATGATTCACGCCCTGCAGGCGCTCCCGGGTAATCACATAATCCATTGTTTTTATTGATATTTTAAATTCCCATGAGCAAATCCCTGTTCGGCAATCCTGAGGTCATCGTCGTCGGCGCCGGCAACGCCGCGGCCTGCGCCGCGCTGGCCGCGCGCGAAAACGGCAGCACCGTGATCATGCTGGAAGCGGCACCCATCGAGGAATGCGGCGGCAACAGCCGTTACACCGCGGGCGCGATGCGCGTGATGTTCAATGGCGCCGAAGATCTCCAGCAGATCATTCCGGACCTGACGGAAGAGGAAATAAAAAACTCCGATTTCGGCACCTACACCGCCGAGCAATATTACGACGACATGGGCCGCATCACCCAGTACCGCACCGATCCCGACCTCTGCGAAATCCTCGTCTCGCGCAGCCTTGAAACATTGACGTGGATGCGCAAAAAAGGTGTCAGGTTCCAGGCGAGCTTTGGCCGCCAGGCGATGAAAGTCGGCGGCAAGTTCAAGTTCTTCGGCGGCCTCGCTGCGGAAACCTGGGGTGGCGGCCCGGGCCTGGTCGATAACGAACATAAAGCCTGTACGCGCGACGGCATCAAAATTTTCTATGAAACGCCGGCAGTCGGACTGATGACCGATGTTGATGGCAAAGTCGTCGGGGTCAAGGCGCGGCATCAGGGCAGACATGTCGACATCCCGTGCAAAGCGGTCGTGCTGGCCTGCGGCGGTTTCGAATCCAACGCCGAGATGCGCACCCGTTATCTCGGCGCCGGCTGGGACCTCGCCAAGGTGCGCGGCACACGCTTCAACACCGGCGCCGGCATCCGCATGGCGCTGGAAGCCGGCGCGCTGCCCTACGGCCACTGGTCGGGCTGTCACGCGGTGGGCTGGGATCTCAACGCGCCGGCGTTCGGCGACCTCGCGGTCGGCGACAACTTCCAG
>JANNHN010000213.1:0-5541 GCA_031404395.1 Betaproteobacteria bacterium | reverse complement strand
CGCGTCGTCGAGACGATACCCGGCAAAAGCTGCATGGGACTGGAAATTCCCAATCCGACACGGCAGATCGTGCGCCTGTCGGAAATCGTCAGTTCGCAGGTTTATGCCGACATGAGTTCGCCGCTGGCGCTGGCGCTCGGCAAGGATATTGCCGGCAATCCGGTGGTTGCCGATCTTGCACGCATGCCGCATTTGCTGGTTGCCGGCACCACCGGCTCCGGAAAATCGGTGGCGATCAACGCCATGATCCTGTCGCTGGTCTATAAGGCGCCGCCCACGCAGGTGCGGCTGATCCTGGTCGATCCCAAGATGCTCGAGTTGTCGGTGTACGAGGGCATACCGCATCTGCTGGCGCCGGTGGTGACCGACATGCGGCAGGCGGCCAATGCCCTCAACTGGTGTGTTGGCGAAATGGAGCGACGCTACAAGCTGATGTCGATGCTGGGTGTTCGCAACATGGCTGGTTTCAACCAGAAGGTGCGCGACGCCATCAAGAAAAAAGCGCCGTTGAACAATCCGCTGAGTTCCACGCCGGACAATCCGGTGCCGCTGCATGAAATGGCGCTGATCGTGGTAGTCATTGACGAGCTCGCCGACCTGATGATGGTGGTCGGCAAGAAAATCGAGGAACTGATTGCCAGGCTCGCGCAAAAGGCGCGCGCTTCCGGCATTCATCTGATCCTCGCCACCCAGCGGCCGTCGGTGGATGTGATTACCGGTTTGATCAAGGCCAACATTCCGACACGAATCGCGTTTCAGGTGTCGGCCAAGGTTGATTCGCGCACCATTCTCGACCAGATGGGCGCAGAAGCGCTGCTGGGGCAGGGCGACATGCTGTTTCTGCCGCCGGGGCAGGGCTACACCCAGCGTATACACGGGGCGTTTGTCGGCGACCAGGAAGTACACAAGGTTGTGGCCCACCTGAAGAGTCTCGCCAAGCCCCAGTACATCGAGGAAATACTCGAAAGCCCGGAGACTTCTGCTGATGGCATGGTGGAAGGCGCCGAGGGCAGCAATGGCGAAGCCGATCCGCTGTACGATCAGGCAGTGGCTCTGGTGCTGAAGACGCGCCGGCCGTCGATTTCTCTGGTGCAGCGCCATTTGCGCATCGGCTACAACCGCGCGGCGAGGCTGATTGAGCAGATGGAACGATCCGGATTGGTGTCGCCCATGCAATCCAATGGCAACCGGGAAGTGCTGGCGCCGGGTTCTGCCGCGGACGCGGACTGACGCCGCGCCGCGTCAAACCAAACTTTTGATCTCGCGCGCGGTCTGAGTGGTTACCATGAACCTCCGTTACCTGATTCCGGTTGCAGCGCTGTGCGCTGCAACCGGGTATGTGCAAGCCGCGGCTGCGCCCGATCCCGCGCCGCGGGGTATGCCGTTCGAGGTGTTCATCCGTCTTGAGCACGGCATGACGGAGGGTGAATTGGTGCTGCGCGCCGGCAAGCCGGATCACCAGTCGTTCGATAATCTTCGCGAAGGCCTGAAAACGTTGTATTACTACCCGACGCCGGCTAATCCATTCCTGACGACGGTTTCACTGCGTTCAGGCCGTATCGCCAATATCGAACGATTGCGCAAGAGCTTCTGATGCGTACACTGCTGATCATCATGTGCCTGTTGCCGGGGCTGGCGTCCGCGGCAGGCATCGATGCACTCAAGGCGTTCCTCAACCAGACGCAGTCGGCCAAGGCGCGTTTCGCGCAGATGGTGCTCGACAAGAACCTCAAGCCGTTGCAGCAGGCGCAGGGAGTCATGCAATTCTCGCGCCCGGGAAAATTCCGCTGGGATTACCAGAAGCCGTACGAGCAGGTTATCGTCGGCGATGGAGCCAAGCTGTGGATCTACGACAAGGATCTTAACCAGGTCACTGTGCGCAAACTTGACCGCGCGCTGGGTGCGAGCCCGGCGGCACTGCTGGCTGGCAGCAATGAGCTGGAGCGCGACTATGTCCTGACCAACTCCGGAAATGATAACGGTCTCGACTGGCTGGATGCGGTGCCGAAAAACCGCGATACCGCGTTCGAGCGCGTGCGCCTGGGTTTCGGCAAGGCAGGGCTGCAGGCCATGGAACTGCGCGATGCGTTCGGGCAGGTCACGGTGATCACTTTCGCGGATATGGAGCGCAATCCACGCATCTCTCCTGAGGTGTTCCGCTTTACGCCGCCGAAGGGCGTTGACGTCATCAGCGAGTGACGCGGGTGAACTGAATGAGCGACCTGTTCGGGAAACGTGAGCCTGACGCACCGCTGGCCGAGCGGATGCGGCCGCGCACGCTGGACGACGTAGTGGGCCAGCAGCATTTGCTCGGTGCAGGCAAGCCGCTGCGGCTCGCTTTCGCAGCGGGTAAACCGCATTCGATGATCTTGTGGGGCCCGCCGGGCGTGGGCAAAACCACGCTGGCGCGGCTGATGGCGCAGGCCTTTGATGCCGAGTTCATCGCCATTTCGGCGGTACTTGCGGGCGTCAAGGAAATCCGCGAAGCCGTGGCGCGCGCCGAATCGGTGCTGCAGCAGAGCGGGCGCCGCACCATCCTGTTCGTCGATGAAGTGCACCGTTTCAACAAATCACAGCAGGATGCTTTCCTGCCGTTCGTCGAACAGGGACTGCTCACCTTCATCGGCGCCACCACCGAGAATCCGTCGTTCGAAGTGAACGGTGCGCTGCTGTCGCGTGCGGCGGTGTATGTGCTGCAACCGCTTAACGATGCGGATCTCACCGCACTGCTTGCGCGATCCGTCAATAACTCATTGTTTTCATTGAATTTATCGGATAAGGCGCAGAGCGCGCTGGTGGCCTATGCCGACGGCGATGCGCGCCGCCTGCTGAACATGGTGGAGCAGGTGACTGTTGCTGCCGGGCAGAATAAACAAACGGACATCGATGAAGATTTCATCCGGCAGACGCTGACGCAAAGCCTGCGCCGTTTCGACAAGAGTGGTGATGCGTTCTACGATCAGATCTCGGCCCTGCACAAATCGGTGCGCGGTTCAGCGCCGGATGCGGCGCTGTACTGGATGACGCGCATGCTCGATGGCGGCGCCGATCCGCTGTATCTGGGGCGGCGGTTGATCCGCATGGCGGTCGAAGACATCGGTCTTGCCGATGCGCGCGCGTTGCGCATGGCGCTTGATGCCTGCGAAACCTACGAACGCCTCGGCTCGCCCGAAGGCGAACTAGCCCTGGCGCAGGCTGCGCTGTATCTCGCCGTCGCGCCGAAAAGTAACGCCGCATACGTCGCACATAACCGCGCGCGCGAACTGGTGCGCAACGATAAGTCGCGTCCAGTGCCGGAACATCTGCGCAATGCACCGACCAAATTGATGAAGGATCTCGGCTACGGCAGTGAATACCGTTACGCTCACGATGAGCCCGATGCTTACGCGGCAGGCGAGAACTATCTGCCGGACGGCATGCCGCCGTTCAAACTCTACGAACCGACGGACCGCGGGATGGAGGCAAAAATTGCCGAGAAGCTCGCGCACTTGCGCGCGCTGGATCGCGATAAAAACAAGTAACCAGAAGCCATCTCAATAATCCCCTCTCCCCAGGTGGGGGACAAGGGAACACTTGAAGCGAAGCAGAGGGCTAGGGTGAGGGGGGTGTTTTTGAGATGGCTTCTTGTTGTTTTTATTGAATTATTTAAAGTCGTACAGTCGCGCAGGATTTTCTACCAGCACCTTGCGCCGCTGCGTTTCATCGGGCACCCAGGTCGCCAGCATATCGGCCAGCAGCGGATCTTCGGGCATCAGTGCGCGCGCACCCGGATGCGGCCAATCCGTGCCCCACACCACGCGGTCCGGTGCCGCCGCCACCAATGCGCGGGCGAGCGGTGTTACGTCGGCATATAGTGGCGCGTTCTTCGAAATGAAATAAGGCCCCATCGCCTTGGCCCAGCAGTTGTCGCGACTGACCAGTCGCAGCAGCGCCTGGAACGCCGGTGCATCTACGCCATTCTGCGCCGGACAGCGCGCGAAATGATCGATGACGATGGTGATCGACAGTTTCGCCAGTTGGGCTTCGGCTTCCGGCATTTTCGGCAGATCCAGATAGAACTGCAGATGCCAGCCCAGCGCTTTCAGCCGCGGCGCGAGGCGTGCGCCATCCGCCAGCGTCAGGCCTTCGGTTGCAGAGGCGAGATTGATGCGCACGCCGCGCACGCCGGCGGCATGCAGGTCTTCCAGTGCGCGGTCGGAGATGTCCGCTGCGACAACCGCAATGCCGCGCAGCGCATGCAGGCCCGAGCGCAGCGCATCGACCATGCAACGGTTGTCGGTGCCGTAAACGCTGGGCTGCACCAGTACGCCACGGTCGCAGCCGTTGTTTTTCAGCATATGCACATAGTCTGTGGTCACTGCATCAGGTGCGATATACGCGGCGTTGGCGGCGTACGGAAATTGCTGCTGCGGGCCGAACACATGGGCATGACAATCGCAGGCGCCTGCCGGGAAACGCGTTTTGGGCTGCTGGGTGTGGGGGATGAAGCCGGGAATGTTGGAGGTACGTGCGTTAGGTGCTAAAGCTGTGGACATGGTGTGGTTCCGAAAAAAAGCGGGCCAGTAGGAGAGGCGCGACTGTAGAAGGGCGCTCGCGACTGTGTCAAGTTACGGCGGGCAGGGCTGGCTGGAGTCGGTGAACTCGCCGATAATGGCGGCTCTTTTCAGGATTTGAACCTGCCCGCGCAGCCCGAATGCGTGACGGGGAACGGGGATTTGAGGCGGATATGCTCGACATCAATGTATTGAGGGCGGATATGCAGGCGGTTGCCGGCCGTCTTGCCGACCGCGGCTACACGCTGGACACGGTGCAGTTCGCTGCACTCGAAAACGAACGCAAAATCATCCAGACCGAGACCCAGGAGCTGCAGGCGCGACGCAATGCGCTGTCAAAGCAGATCGGGCAACTCAAGGCGAAAAAAGAAGACGCATCGACGTTGATGGGCGAAGTCAACGCCCAGGCCGACCAGTTGAAGACTCTGGAGGCAAAGCTGGAAGACGTGCAGCAGCGCCTCAACGACTTCCTGATGAACGTACCCAATGTGCCGCATTCCAGCGTGCCTGCAGGCGGTGATGCCGCTGCCAACGTGGAAGTGCGGCGCGTCGGTGAACCGCGCAAGCTGGATTTTGCTGCGAAGGATCATGTTGATATCGGCGAAGGCCTGGGGTTGCTCGATTTCGAGACGGCAACCAAGATCGCCCGCGCCCGGTTTGTCATCATGAAGGGCGGAATGTCGCGGCTGCATCGCGCGCTGGCCCAGTTCATGCTGGATGTGCATACCGGGGAGCACGGTTACACAGAAGTCTATGCGCCGTACCTGGTCAATGCCGATTCAATGCGCGGCACCGGTCAGTTTCCGAAATTCGAGGAAGACCAGTTTGCAGTGACCGCCGACGGCCTGTTCCTGATTCCGACTGCCGAAGTGCCGGTGACCAACATTGTGCGTGGTGAAATTCTCGCCGGCGCACAGCTGCCGATGAAGTTCGTCTGCCATACGCCGTGTTTCCGCCGCGAGGCCGGCTCTTACGGCAAGGACACCCG
>JANNHN010000212.1:0-1565 GCA_031404395.1 Betaproteobacteria bacterium | reverse complement strand
CCCGGAACACACGATGTTCGATCTGCAGCAGATCTCGCACAGTTATGACGGCGCCGAAGTGTTGCGCGTGCCGGCGTGGTCGGCTGCGCAGGGCGCGCACTGGCTGTTGCTGGGGCCGTCGGGCAGCGGCAAGACCACCTTGCTGCACATACTTGCCGGCATCCTGCGCCCCAGTGCGGGACGCGTGCAACTGGCGGGACAGGATCTCGCGGCACTGGCGTCAGGGGCGCTCGACCGTTTCCGCGGCCGCCACATCGGCATCGTGTTGCAGCGGCTGCATCTGCTGCAGAGTCTGACGGTCGCACAGAATCTGTTGCTGGCGCAGTACCTGGCGGGCTTGCCGCAGGATGCGGCGCGCGTAGAGGAAGTGCTCGCCAGTCTGGATATTGCCGACAAGGCGCAGGCCTATCCCCATGCGCTGTCGCACGGCCAGGCCCAGCGTGTAGCCGTGGCGCGTGCCGTGGTCAACAAACCGCAGGTGCTGCTTGCCGACGAACCGACGTCGAATCTGGATGATGCCCGCTGCGCACAGGCACTCGATCTGTTGCTCACGCAGGCAACGGCTTGCGGCGCGACGCTGGTCATCGCCACCCATGACCAGCGTATCAAGGCTCGGGTGTCCAACCAGTTTGTGCTGGATGTGCTAGAGAGCGTGCAAGGAGCGGCCGCGTGAACCTCGCGACCCTGACATTCAGTTATCTGCGCGCCCGCGCGCTGAACACGACACTGCAGGTCGTTCTGCTTGCGCTGGGCATCGGCACCATCACGCTGCTGCTGCTGGCGACCACCCAGCTCGACCAGCGGATGCGGCGCGACGCGCAGGGCATTGATCTCGTCGTCGGCGCCAAGGGCAGTCCGCTGCAGATCATCCTATCGGCGATTTATCACCTGGATGTGCCGACCGGGAACATTTCGTACAAGCAGGCGAATGAAATCGCGGCGCACCGCGCGGTGAAAAAAACCATCCCGCTCGCGCTGGGCGACAGTTATCAGGGTTTCCGCATTGTCGGCACCACTCACGACTATGTTGCTCTCTACGACGGAAAACTCGCCGCCGGGCGTCTGTGGCAGCAGCCGCTGGAAGCGGTGCTGGGCGCGGAGGTCGCCGCGCATACCGGGTATGGTGTGGGCGCGAAATTTGCGGGTGCGCACGGTCTCGGTGACGGCGGTGATGCGCATGAAGGTGCTGATTACGTCGTCGTCGGTGTGCTCGCGCCCAGCGGCACGGTGCTCGACCGGCTGGTGCTGACCGCGGTGGAAAGCGTGTGGGCGGTACATGCGGGGCATCAGGGCATCCACGACATCGCGAATGCTGCGTCACTGATGAAGGATGAGGATAAAGAATTCACCGCATTGCTGATCCAGTATGCGAGCCCGCTGGCGGCAGCGATCCTGCCGCGCTATATCAACAACAACAGCGACATGCAGGCAGCATCGCCGGCGTTCGAGACCGCACGACTGTTCAGCATCATCGGTGTCGGTGTCGATGTGCTGCGCGGCTTCGCGCTGGTGCTGGTGTTCAGCGCGGGGCTGTCGGTGTTCATCGCACTCTATGGCGCGCTCAA
>JANNHN010000211.1:0-13486 GCA_031404395.1 Betaproteobacteria bacterium | reverse complement strand
CACGCCCAGACGCCCGCGACCCACACCGCCTCGTTGCGGGTGAGCGCCGCCGCCCCCAGGAGGACGCCCATCGCGAGCAGGCGCGGGTCCGCCAGGCGCGCGCCGCGCGGGTCCCGCAGGACGCGGGTGATGAGCAGGCCGATACCGAGGGCGAGGACCCCGAGCTCGATTCGATCGTGCCCTCCGATCCGTCGAAGCCGTACGACATGAAGCGCCTGATCGAGCGCATCGTCGACCGCGGCTCGTGGTGTCCTGCCGGGCCCTCGCCTCCGCGACCGGCTGCGACCTCTCCGAGGTGAGCAGGATAGTGCGAGGCCGGACCGCCACGCTGGCCCGGTACAGGGAGCTGGCGTCGGCGCTCGGTATGGTGGTCGTCGTCAGGTTCGTCCCGGACCGCAGGAGCAGCGGGTCGCGCAAGCCAGCGGCGCGGAGGGCCTCGTGAGACCGACGCCAGCGACGGACCAGGCCGACAGGGGATATGCGGCGAATGTCGCGGCCCTGCGCTTCCACCTGTCCAAGAGCCCCCTGGAGCGGGAGGCCGTCGAGACAGCACTGGCGCTCACCCGCATCCATTTCTCCTGGGCGGCGGTGCTCCGGGGTGATGCGCGGGAGGTGGCCGCATGACCGCCTTCCGAGTCCTCGTCGCCGTGGGCCTGGCCGCGATCCTCGCCGGCACGTCCTACGCGCTGCGGCCCCTCGACGTGGAGGCGGTGGAGCCGCCCTTCGACGTGACCGCGCTTCGGAGCGAGGTGGCTGGGCTCCGGGCCGCGCTGTACGTGGCGGACCAGCAGGCGTGTCTCAACGTCGGGGTGATGAGAACCGTCCCGCCTCCGACGAAGCGGGGGCGGAGGTGAGCGCCCACCAGTTCTCGCTCATGGATTGGGAGGGCCGTATCGTCCGAGCCGCTCCCCGGGCGCCAGAGCAGCCGGTCCAGCTCGCCCGGGTGGAGCGCGGGCTCGGCGCAGCGATCCTGGCGTGGTGCAGGGCTCACCAAAGGGAGGAGTTCCGCATGTCGGAGTTGACGGAGGCCATCGGCAGCCACCACCAGGCGGCGCCGGACTCGGTGCGGAGGGTCCTGGCTCAGCTCCGCACGGCGGGGCACGTCGAGGTCGAGTGCGTGAGTCGGGCCGGCAGTCTCTACCGGCTGGGGAGGACACGCGAATGAGCTACGGCACGTTCCTGGAGTCGAAACGCCTAGTGGTGGCCCCGGCCGGCATCGAGGACCCGCCGCCGCTGTCCGACCGGCTGTTCCCCTTCCAGCGCGACATCACTGCGTGGGCCCTGCGCCGGGGTCGGGCGGCCCTCTGGGCGGACTGCGGACTCGGCAAGGGTTGGATGGCGCTGGAGTGGGCGCGGGTTGTCGCGGCCGAGACGGATGAGCCGGTCATCATCCTGGCGCCGCTCGCGGTCTCGCAGCAGTTCCGTCGGGAGGGTGAGAAGGTCGGGGTTCACGTGACCGTCTGCCGGTCGGGTGATGACGTAACTCCGGGAGTGAACGTCACCAACTACGACCGGCTACACCGCTTCGACCCGGAGACGTTCGGTGGCGTCGTGCTCGACGAGTCGTCGTGCCTCAAGGACTACTCCAGCGCCACCAGGAACGCCCTCATCGCGGCGTTCCAGCGCACGCCATTCCGGCTCGCGTGCTCCGCGACCCCGGCTCCCAACGACCACATGGAGCTCGGGAACCACGCCGAGTTCCTGGGGGCTATGACGCGCGCCGAAATGCTCGCCACCTTCTTCTGCCACGACGGCGGGGAGACGCAGGTGTGGCGGCTCAAGGGGCATGCGCGTGCCGACTTCTGGCGCTGGCTCTGCTCTTGGGCCGTCAACATCCGCAAGCCGTCCGATCTCGGATACGAGGACGAGGGGTACGACCTGCCGCCGCTCAACATCCACGAGCACATCGTCCCGGTGGGTGCCGAGTACGCTCGCGAAGCGGGGACCCTGTTTATCGACGCAGCCAGCGGGCTCGATGCACAGCGCGCCTCCCGCCGGTCGTCGCTTGGTGCGCGGGTCAAGGTCTGCGCTGACCTAGTGAACGCTGACTCGTCGGAGCCCTGGCTGGTGTGGTGCGACCTCAACAGCGAGTCGGACGGGCTGGCCGCATCCATTGAGGGCGCAGTCGAGGTGCGCGGGTCCGACGACCCGGAGGACAAGGAGGCGGCCCTCGCAGACTTCATCGCCGGCGGGGCCCGGGTGCTCGTCACCAAGCCCAGCATCGCGGGCTACGGGCTCAACATGCAGCGGTGCGCCCGGGTCGCGTTCGTCGGCCTCTCGAACAGTTTCGAGGCCTGGTATCAGGCCATCCGTCGCACGTGGCGATTCGGCCAGGCAAGGCCCGTAGAGTGCCACCTCATCCTCTCGGATGCGGACGGTTCGGTGCGAGCCAACATCGAACGCAAGCGGCTGGCGGCCGAGGACATGGCAGCCGAGATGCTCCAGGGGATGGGCGAGATCCAGAAGACCACGGTCCGTGCGCTCGCTCGCGACACGGACACCTACGAGCCCAAGATGCCGATGCGCATCCCGTCGTGGCTCATCACGGAGGCGGCATGAACGTCATCAACCAGTCCCTCGGCGAGGACTTCGCCATGTACCACGGCGACTGCATCGAGGTCGTTCGGGGCCTACCGGAGTCGTCCATCCACTACTCCGTGTTTTCGCCTCCCTTCGCGTCTCTCTACACCTATTCGAACAGCGAGCGGGACGTTGGCAACTGCCGCACGCACCCGGAGTTCTTCGAGCACTTCCGCTTCCTCATCCAAGACCTGTTGCGCGTGACGATGCCGGGCCGGCTCCTGTCGTTCCATTGCATGGACCTGCCGACGAGCAAGACCCGTGACGGGGTCATCGGCCTGACGGACTTCCGAGGGGACCTCATCCGTGAGTTCATGTCCGCTGGGTGGATCCTTCACTCCCAGGTCTGCATCTGGAAGGACCCGGTAACAGCGATGCAGCGCACCAAGGCGCTCGGCCTCCTTCACAAGCAGATCAAGAAGGACTCGTGCATGTCGAGGCAGGGGATCCCTGACTACCTCGTCACGGTGCGCAAGCCGGGCGACAACCCGGAGCGCGTCACGCACACCGACGATGACTTCCCTGTGACGTTGTGGCAGCGGTACGCCTCCCCGGTGTGGATGGATATCGACCCGTCGGACACGCTCCAGTACCGCAGCGCGCGCGAGCACGACGACGAGCGGCACATCTGCCCGCTGCAATTGGAAGTCATCCGGCGAGCCATGCACCTCTGGACGAACCCGGGCGACCGGGTGCTGTCTCCGTTCGCGGGCATCGGGTCAGAGGGGGTGGTGGCCCTTGAGACCGGGCGGCGGTTCGTCGGGGTAGAGCTCAAACGGTCGTACTTCGAACAGGCCACCAGGAACCTCCAGACCGCGCGCAAGCAGCAGTCGCTGTTTGACGTGAACGCGGCAGGAGCGTGACCGGCCTCGACCACGTCTTGGTGCTGGCGGTGCGCGGGTGAGGCCCGGCCCGAAGCCTCACCCGGCCCGCCGCCTGGCTGACGCCGCCATCCTCTACGCCGCCGCGGTCGAGGACGAAGCCAAGGCCCCGCATCGGGAGTGGAACCGCCTGGTCAAGGCCGCGCTCCGGTACCGCAACGAACCGCGCCAGGCCGGGCGCCCAAGGATCGCATGAGCCGCCGCAGCCACGCCCAGCGCCTGGCCCGATTTTTCGAAATTCATCAGGTCATCGACCTGGCCCTCGTTGACGCCGGACTGCTGACCCGTGATCGAGCGCTGGTTGCCGCAGAACTCGCAGACGACGGCGCGCGAGACATAAATCCGGCAGACCTCCTTGATCGCGTGGTCGAGGATGCCGGTGCGGAATACGTTGTGCCAGGCCTTGGCAAAAAACCAGAAGCAGGCGGGCACATGCGCGCGCACTGCCGTGCTTTCCGGACGCGGCGTGCCTTCGCGTGCGCAACGCTCCATTTCGGAGAGCATTTCCGGCGTCATTTTTTCCAGAGGGACGTAACTGATGCGTTGTTTGGCCATGGGGAGTCGCTCGCTTAAGTGCGTGTAGATGAGGGTGCGGACATTATGCGCGATGTCGGGTCATTAATACATTGAGCGCGGATCAGATCCTGACCGGTTCCGCGCTGATCGCGGGACGCAGCACTGCGCACAGCGGCAGCGTCAGCAGTATCGCGATCCCCATTGCGGCAATGGCGCTTTGCACGCCAAACAGGTCGCCGGCCAGCCCGTAGCCCAGCGGGGCGGCGATGCCGCATACCGAACCCAGCGTGTAGATCAGGCCGAAAGCGCGCGGCAGCCGGTCGGGTTCGACCAGATCGCCGATGGTGGCATACAGCACCGAGGACGTACCTTGCAGCACCACGCCCAGCAGCGGCAGCAGCAGCAGGGTGGCGTAGCCCGGCACGGTGACGACGACGAGGATGCCGATGCCGGTGGCCACTTCAGTGATGACGATGGTGCGGATGATGCCCACGCGCTCGGCGAGCAGGCCGCAGGCGAGTTTGCCGGCCATGCCGCCGACGAGAATCAGCGGCACCGACGCCGCGGCCCAGCCAGTGGGCAGACCCTTGTCGATCAGCAGAAAGGCGATCAGGGTCAGGAAGCCGACGCGGGTGCTGCTGTCGATGATTTCGATCAGGCACAGCGCCATGAACCCGCGCCGGTTGCGGATGCCCCAGCCGCCCTGGCGTACTGGCGCTGACTCATGCGCAGCGGGTGTGGCTCCGGCAGTGCCGGTCAGCCACAGGAATATCGCGCCGGAGATCAGTATGCCGAAAACACCGTAGGCCATGACCGGCCCTTGCCAGGAAAAGCCGAACATCAGCAGCAGGCTCAGCAGACCGCCGAAGATGAACTTGCCGACGTCGCCGAACAGATTGTAGGTGCCCAGCGCCGCACGGCGGCCGGTTTCGGGGAAGGCGCGCGAAATGATAGTCGAACACAATGGATGCTGCACAGCGGAACCGAGTCCGGCAAAAAACAGCGCAGTCAGAATCATCCAGAAACCGGATGCATAACCCAGACCGGCGAACGCAGCGCCGGCGATCAATGTGCCCAGTGCCAGCAGATTGCGTTCGCCGAAACGTTCCGCGATCAGACCGGCGGGAATCTGGAACGCCGCCATTGCCGTGCGGTGTGCGGCGCGTATCATGCCGACCTGCGCCAGCGACAGTCCGAAGGTCTGCGCGAGCAACGGCAGCAGCACGTAGGTCAGGTCGGACAGGCCGTCATGCAGGACATGCGCGGCGCAGCAGGTGGTGAGTGCGCGTCGGGGCCGGGTTGCAGTCATCTATAAAATATTGTTTATAATCAACATGTTATAAGATAATCTGATGGATATCGTGATCTATGTCATCTCTGCAGTGTTCGTGCTGCTGGCTGCGGCACTGCTGTTCATCTGGTGGCGCGGCCGGCATCCGGGCGCGTTACTGCTGGCTGCGACGTATCTGATCGCAGCAGCGCTGGCGCTGATGCTGCGCGAATGGTGGCCGCTGGTGATTGGTTTTCTGTCGGTGTGGGCGCTGCGGTTGATGGGGATGGATCCCGATCGCGATTCTGCACCCAAACGGTAGCGCAACTGCGTGCCTAAACCATTGCGCTGCGGATGCGGTGCATCAGGCTGCGCCGCGTACGGCGGATGACTTTCAGTCTGGCGTGATCGTGCGCCGCGAGCGCCGCTTCGCGCTCTTTTTTCAGCGCCTTCAGTTGCGCCTTGAATTTCGCCTTGTCGATGCCGCGCGCCTCATGATGCGCATGGGTGGGCAGTTTGAGCGCTGCGCACAGCGCCGTGATCAGATGATCCTTGTTGAGCTGGGTGTAGCCCTTGAGCGCCTCGTGTTCGATGCCCTTGGCGATTTCGCGCAGCTCCGCCACGGTCGAATGCTTGAACTCATCATAACTATGGGTTTTGCCTTCTTCTGCCATGATCGACTCCTGTTTGCGGTTTGAAGGGAAATTCTAGCGCGAATGGCGGGCTGTGGTTATCCGGGTTTGATATTGGCTTTGCGCACCACGGCACGCCACTTGTCGATTTCGCTGGCGAGGTATCTGGAAAACGCAGCAGGGGACATGGTCTCGGGCTGCAGGCCCTGGGCCAACAGGGCGTCGCGTACCTGGGGGGTGGCTATGGCGGCATTGAACTCCCGGTTCAGGCGTTCGACGACAGGACGCGGCGTCTGCGCCGGCGCGAACACCGCCAGCCACAGGGTGACTTCAAAATTCTTGACGCCGGATTCCATCACCGTGGGTATGTCGGGCAGCGCCGGCGCACGTTTGCTGCTGGTGACGGCCAGCGGGCGCAGTCTGCCGGAGCGTACATGCGGCAGTACCGGCGCCATGGTGCCGAATTGCAATTCAATGCGGCCGGCCACGGTGTCGATCACCGACTGCGCCGAGCTTTTGTAGGCAACCGGCGTCATCCGGATACCGGTCATGGATGACAGCAGCTCACCGCCAAGGCGCGCCATGCTGGCGTCACCGACTGTCGTGTAGCGGATCTCGCCGGGTTTGGCGCGGGCCAGCGCAATGAGCTCCTGCAGATTTTTTGCGGCTACTGCCGGATGTACGGCAAGGATGTACGGCAAATGCCCGATCATGGTGATCGGCGTGAAATCGCGTTGTGGATCGTAGGCCAGGTGCGGATTCAGTACTTTGGCCAGCGCATGGGTGCTGGTGGTGCCGCCGGACAAGGTGTAACCATCGGGTGCGGCACGCGCGCCCAGCTCGGCGCCGATGGCACCACCGGCGCCGGCGCGATTGTCGATCACGATGGACTGGCCCAGTGCCTCGGCGACGCGCGGCGTGATGACGCGGGCGGCGGCATCCACCGAGCTGCCTGCGGGGAAGGGCGCGATCAGCCGGATCGGGCGGGCGGGCCAGGCATCAGCCGCGCGGGTAACAGCAGTTCCGCACAGTACCAGGATGCCGAGTACGGCAATGACCATATTTTTTTTCATTTTAATTTCTCCTCGAGTCCAATCACCAGGTCAGTAATGTCGTCCAGCGCATTGAAGCGCGGTTGCGCCGCTATATGCGGAGTCAACAGCACATTCTCGCATTGCAACAGCTCGTCGTCATCGCGGCCCGGCGCCTCGTAAAGCGGATCGAGTGCATAACCGCCGAGTTGGCCCGAGCGCAGCGCGGCAAGCACTGCGGTGCGTTCGACGATCTCCGCGCGCGAGACGTTGATCAATCGCGCACCGGGTTTCATGCGCGCGATGCGTTTGGCGTCGAACAGATGCCGGGTACCGGCATTGCCCGGCAGGCAGACCGCTACCCAGTCGCTGGTTTCGAGCAAGGTGTCGAAATCGGCGTAATGCGCCGGGTAGCGTGTGGCGTCGGCGGCGGCAAGCGGGGCGCGCTGGTAGTACAGCACGTTCATGCCGAAAGCCGCGGCACGGGTCGCGACTTCGCGGCCGATCTCGCCCATGCCGACAATGCCCAGCGTCGTGCCGTGCAACAGGCTGATGCCCGGAACGCGCGCCCAGTTGGAGTTGGCGGTGTGCCGCCGGTCGTACATGCGCGGCGCGAATCCTGCGGCCTGCAGTGAGTCCATGCTGATGCGGTTGGTGACGCGGTGCAGGCGGCGCGACAGCCCGAGCATCAATGCGAGTGTGTGTTCGGCGCAGGCGATGTTGGCGCGGCGGCGCAGCGTCAGCACGGCGACGTTGCGCGCGGCGCAGGCCGCAGCGTCGATGTTGCCGGCAATGGCGCCGTATTTCTGCACCGCCCTGAGCCGCGGCGCGGCGGCAAGCTCTGCGGCACCGAAGGGCAGCGATTCGACCACGGCGAGATCGGCGCTGGTCAGCGCGCCGCGCAAGGTTTCCGTGCTGTCGACCAGTGTGACGGTGGCGGGGTAGAGGTGCGGCAGGCGGTTGCGCAATTGTTGCAGCCAGCCTTCGAAGTCCGGCAGGTCGTGTGCAAAAAAATCGGCAAAGGCGGTGATCCGCTCAGCGGTGGTGGCGGGATCGAGCACGACGCCGATCAGCCGCAGAAACGGATCGTCTTCGACAACCAGCGTCGCTTTTCCGGTGGTCATGGCCGGGTCGTGCTTTCGGGGTCAATGCGCAGCGCGCGGGCGACCCGGGTGTGCATGTTGTAGGCGCCGGCGAGCACGGTGATTTCAACAATGGCCTGATCGTTGAAATGACGTTTCAATTCCTCATGTAACAGATCAGGCACTTCGATGTCGCGGGTCATGGCATCCGTCCATGCCAGCGCGGCGCGTTGCGCGGGGGTGAATAACGTGCCGGGTTGCCGGTCGGCGAGCGCGGCGATCTGCTCTGTTGTCAGTCCGGCTTTCAGCGCATGGGATGCGCCGTGGATACGCGCCTGATATTCCGCGCCGTTGAGCAACGACACGCGCAGGATGATCATTTCGCGCAGCGCGGCATCGAGGCTGGTGCCGTAACGGATCGCGCTGTTGAAATCCAGCCAGCTTTTGGCGATTGCGGGACTGTTCATCAGCACGCGATACAGATTGATCAGCTTGCCGCGTTCGGCTACGACGTGTGCGATAAAAGTGGTGAGGTCACTGCGTTCTTCGCCGATCAGTGGGACACGGGCCATCATTAACCTTTTGTATTTATTAATGAATTCTGTTTTTTTTGGCTATTCTACCGTTCCATACCCGCCACCGCCCGGGGTTTCGATGATGAACACGTCACCGGCGTTCATGGCCACGGTGGCGCAGGCATCGAGTTCTTCGATCCTGCCGTCAGCCCGCTGCACGGCATTGCGGCCCACCGCGCCCGGTTTGCCGCCGGCCATGCCGTGAGGGGCTATGCGCCGGTGTCCGGACAGGATGCCCGCCGTCATCGGTTCGAGAAAACGCACCCGCCGGACTGCGCCGTCGCCGCCGCGCCAGCGTCCGTCGCCGCCGCTGCCGCGGCGTATGGCAAAACTGTCGAGACGCACCGGATAACGCCATTCCAGTACTTCGGGATCGGTCAGACGCGAATTCGTCATGTGTGTCTGCACGCAGGCCGTGCCGTCGAAACCCTGCGGATCGCTGTTGTCGTCAGTCAATATTCCGGCGCCTGAACCGCCGGCGATGGTTTCGTAATACTGGTGACGATCATTGCCGAAAGTGAAATTGTTCATCGTGCCCTGCGAGGCGCCCATCACGCCGAGCGCGCCGTAGAGCGCATCGGTCACGCATTGCGAGGTTTCGACATTGCCGGCAACCACCGCGGCCGGATGGCGTGGATTGAGCAGCGTGCCTTCCGGCACGATGACACGCAGCGGTTTCAGGCAACCGGCGTTCAACGGTATATCTTCATCAACCAGCGTGCGGAAGACATACAGCACCGCGGCCATGGTGACGGCCAGCGGCGCATTGAAGTTGTCGTCGCCTTGCGGCGAGGTGCCGGTGAAATCAATGGTTGCGCTGTGCGTTGCCGGATCGGTCCGGACAGTGACTGCGATCACCGCGCCGTGATCCATCGCATAGCTGAAGGCGCCGTTGTGCAGCCGCTCGATGACGCGGCGCACGCAGGCTTCAGCGTAGTCCTGCACATGCCGCATATAGGCGTGCACGACCGCCAGACCATAATGGGCGGTCATGCGTTCGAGTTCCATCACGCCCTTGCGATTGGCGGCCACCATCGCGCGCAGATCGGCAATGTTCTGGTCGATGTTGCGCGCCGGATGGCGGCCCGACGCAAACAGTGCGCGGGTTTCGTTTTCACGCAGACGACCATCCTGCACCAGCAGGAAGTTGGAGATCAGCACGCCTTCCTCATCGATATGCCGGCTGCCGGGCGGCATGGAACCCGGCGTGATGCCGCCGACGTCTGCATGGTGGCCGCGCGACCCGGTGTAGAACAGGATGTCGCGGCCTCCCGTCTCCCTGTCGAACACCGGCGTGATGACGGTGATGTCGGGCAGATGAGTGCCGCCGGCATACGGGTCGTTGAGCATCCAGGTATCGCCGGGCGCCATGCGTCCGCGTGTGGCGGCAATCACCGCTTTGACACTGACGCCCATCGAACCCAGATGCACGGGCATGTGCGGCGCGTTGGCGATCAGATTGCCCTGTGCATCAAACAGCGCGCAGGAAAAATCGAGCCGTTCCTTGATATTGACCGAGCAGGCGGTATTGGCGAGCGTCGCACCCATCTGTTCGGCTATCGACATGAAGAGATTGTTGAAGACCTCGAGCATGACGGGATCGGCATGCGTGCCCGCGTTATCACGGATGCGCGGGGCGGTGCGACTGAGCACCAGGTGATGGCGTGCGGTAATTTCCGCCTGCCATCCGGGTTCGACGATGGTGGTGGCGTTGGCCTCGGCAATGATCGCCGGGCCGTCAAGGTGCCGGCCGGGCAGCAAAGAACCGCGTGGATATACCGTGACCGGGTGCCAGCGTCCGCTGCTGTACATGCGCGTGGCCATCGTGCCGCCGGCGGCGGCATCCGGTAGTGTGACAGCAGTATCTGCGGCGCCGCCTGCGCCCACGGCTTCTGCCGAGACTGCTTCGACGATCAGCGCGTGATCCGGCATCAGGAAACTGTAGCGTTCAAGGTACAGGCTCTCGAAGGCCTGCCGCATGTCGGGGACGGCGCCCCAGTTCACGCCTAACGTGGTATCCGTGCCTGCGTATTTCAGGCGCACGCGGATCTTGATGGTGATTGCTTCTGCAGGAACGCCCTGTGCCAGCACATCGGCATGGGCGCGCGCGCCCAGCGTATCGATGATTGCGCCAAGCTGTGCCGGCAATGCCGCGTCCAGCGGCGCTTCAACCGCATGTTCGTGCAGCGCGGTGATGTCGGCAAGTCCCATGCCATAGGCGGACAGCACGCCGGCGAGCGGGTGGATGAAAATGCGTTCCATGCCCAGTGCATCCGCGACCAGGCAGGCGTGCTGGCCCGCCGCGCCGCCGAAGCACGCCAGCGTATAGGCAGTGACATCATGTCCGCGCTGCACCGAAATTTTCTTGATGGCGTTCGCCATGTTTTCCACGGCAATCCGCAGATAACCTTCGGCGATCGCCTCGATTGATTTCAAGCCATTGTTTTTAAATGATATTTCATTGAACAGCGCGGTGAAACGTTGCTGCGTGGCGGCAGCATCCAGCGCCAGGCTGCCGTCGCTGCCGAACATGCACGGAAAAAATTCCGGGCGGATTTTGCCGAGCGCGACATTGCAGTCCGTGATGGTCAGCGGGCCCTCTTTGCCATAACACGCCGGGCCCGGATCTGCGCCGGCGGAGTCCGGCCCCACGCGCAGTCGTGCGCCATCGAAATGCAGTATGGAACCGCCGCCTGCGGCGACGGTATGGATGGACAGCATCGGCGCGCGTACGCGCACGCCGGCCACCTGCGCATCGAAGGTGCGTTCCAGCGCGGTGACGTCGAATCCGGCGAAATGCGACACGTCGGTCGAGGTGCCGCCCATGTCGAAGCCGATGATGCGGTCGAACCCGGCGCCGGCCGCAGTGCGCACTGCGCCGACGATACCTCCGGCCGGTCCCGACAGTATGCTGTCCTTGCCCTGGAAACGCGCGGCATCAGTCAGGCCGCCGTTCGATTGCATGAACAGCAGGCGCGTGCCTGGCAGTTCAGTGCGCACCTGATCGATATAACGGCGCAGCGCCGGCGTCAGGTAGGCATCGGCCACGGTGGTATCGCCGCGTGCCACCAGTTTCATCAACGGGCTGGTTTCATGTGACACCGAGATTTGCGTGAAGCCGCAGTCGCGGGCGATGGCGGCGGCCTGTTGTTCGTGCGCCGGATAGCGGTAGGCGTGCATGAACACAATGGCGACGGCGCGGAAGCCGCGCGCGCGGGCCTCTGCAAAATCCGCGCGCAGCGTCGCGGGGTCCGGGGTGCGTATGATTTCGCCGCGCGCGCCGATGCGCTCATCAACTTCCCAGGCTGCGGCGTGCAGCAGTTCCGGCAGCACGATGTGGCGGTCGAAAATGCGCGGACGGTTTTGCCAGGCGATGCGCAGCGCATCACCGAAGCCGCGCGTGATGAAGAGGGCGGTGGGCTCGCCTTTGCGTTCGAGCAGCGCATTGGTGGCCACAGTGGTACCCATGCGCACTGCGGCGATGATGCCGTCCGGAATCGCCGCGCCCGGCGCGATGCCCAGCAGATCGCGGATGCCCGCCAGCGCCGCGTCGCGGTACTGCGACGGGTTCTCCGATAATAGTTTGCGCGTGACGATGCGGCCGTCGGGCTGGTGGCCGACGATATCGGTGAACGTGCCGCCGCGGTCGATCCAGAATTCCCAGCCTGCAGTCAAATCAGTTGTCCGGTGGCTATGGCGGTATTGCCTGTTGACGGGATGTTAGCAGGCCGCTGTTGACGCTCGATAGAGGGCAAGGTCTAATCACGCCTTCCGTGGCGACTCCGGTGCGGACATGATCGTGCCGGCAAAATCAGATAAAGAAGGCAGGGACAGGACTCATGGCGGAATTGGCAGTCCGGAAGATCGGCAAGTATGAAATCGTGAGCAAGCTCGGCGAAGGGGCAACGAGCACGGTGTACCTGGCCCGTGATGAGTTCAACTCCCGCGAGGTGGCGATCAAGCTGGTGTCGCAAAGCGCCCTCAATGATGAGGCGCGCGGCAAGCTGATGCGCAATCTGTTTCTGAACGAAGCATCGCTGGCGGGGAAGCTCAATCATCCGCACATAGTCCAGATCTATGACGCCGTTTCGGATGAGGACAATACCTACATCGTCATGGAGTATGTGTCGGGCGGCACATTGCAGCGCTTTACCCGTGCCGACAACCTGCTGGCACTGGGCGATGTCATTGAAGTGATCTACAAATGCGCGCGGGCGCTTGATTTTGCCTCGCAGATCGGCGTGATTCATCGTGACATCAAGCCGGCCAATATCCTGGTCAAGGACAACACCGACATCAAGGTCACGGACTTCGGATCAGCAGCACTGCAGCTGACGACGCGAACCATGGTTGATGGCATTGGCACGCCGGCGTACATGTCGCCGGAGCAGCACCTCAACAAACCGGTCAATCTGCAGACCGATGTCTACGCGCTGGGCGTGGTGATGTTTCAGATGCTGACCGGACGCATGCCGTTCACCGCCGATAATCTTGCCGGGCTGGCGCACGCAGTGCTCAATGCCGATCCGCCGCTGGCCTCGGAATACCGTCAGGACGTGCCTACCGCCATGGATATGGTGGTGCGCCGCGCCATGGCGCGCGACCAGGCCGTGCGCTACATGAGCTGGGAGCAGTTCGCCAACGATCTGGCGGCGATTGCCTCCGGCGCACCGCTGCCCAGGCATGGTGTGCTCGATACCGAGAAGTTCAACATCCTGCGCACGCTGTCGTTTTTCAAGTCGTTCGGCGATGTCGAATTGTGGGAAGTGCTGCGTTTTTCGGAATGGGTGGACGTGGCCAAGGGCGAAGTGCTCATGAAGGAGGGTGATCCCGGCGATTTTTTCGGGATTATTGTCTCCGGTGAAGTGCGGGTCATGCGCAAGCTCAGGCTGCTGAGCCTGCTGACAGCCGGCGAATGC
>JANNHN010000210.1:0-24156 GCA_031404395.1 Betaproteobacteria bacterium | reverse complement strand
CGAATGGCGTCCAGGCATGACCGTGGACAAACTCATCGCCGAAATGGACCAGGCGATGCAGATGCCCGGCGTCTCCAACGCCTGGACCATGCCGATCAAGGCGCGCATCGACATGCTGGCGACCGGTATTCGCACACCCATCGGCATCAAGGTGTTCGGCAAGGATCTGGGCGAAATCGAGAAGCTGGCGCAAAAGATCGAGGTGGCGGTGAAGGCAGTGCCGGGCACCACCAGCGCCTACGCCGAGCGGGTCACGGGAGGGTACTACCTCGACATCGAGCCCGATCGCATGGCTCTGGCGCGCTATGGCTTGTCGGTGGGCGATTTGCAGGACGTCATCGGCACCGCCCTCGGCGGCGAGATGGTGACCACGACGGTGGAAGGGCTCGAGCGCTATGGCGTCAGCGTGCGCTATCCGCGCGAACTGCGCAGCGATCCGCAGGCCATCGCCACCCAGGTTCTGGTGCCCACCATGAACGGCGGCATGATCCCGTTGGGACAGGTGGCGAGCGTCAAGCCGGTCAAGGCGCCCCCCAGCATCCGCACCGAGAACGCGCTGCTGGCGGCATACATTTACGTCGATATCCGCGGCCGCGACATCGGCGGCTATGTGGCCGACGCGCAGAAGGCGGTGCGCGAGCAGGTGAAATTTCCGCCCGGGTACTACGCGACGTGGAGCGGCCAGTTCGAGTACATGGAGCGGGCCAAGCAGAAACTGAAGGTGGTCGTACCGCTGACATTGCTGGCCATCTTCCTGCTCCTCTACCTTAATTTCAGGCGGCTCACCGAAACCTTCATCGTCATGCTGTCGGTGCCATTTTCGCTGGTGGGCGGCGTCTGGTTGATATGGCTGCTTGACTACAACATCAGCGTCGCAGTGGCTGTGGGCTTCATCGCGCTTGCCGGTGTTGCCGCGGAGACCGGGGTGGTGATGCTGATCTATCTCGACCAGGCCTGGGAGGAAATAAAGGCAAAAAGCGCGGCAAAGGGCGGCAGACCGGGGGTCGCAGATCTCTATGAAGCGGTGATGGCAGGCGCGGTCGAGCGCGTACGGCCGAAGATGATGACCGTGGTGGCGATTATGGCGGGTCTGTTGCCGATCATGTGGGGCAGCGGCACCGGCTCGGAAGTGATGCGCCGCATCGCCGCGCCCATGGTCGGGGGCATGATCTCCTCCACCATTCTCACTCTGATCGTGATTCCCGCGATCTACGCGCTGGTGAAGGAGTTTACGATCAGCCGGGCGGCACGGCAGCCATCATGAGCGCCGCCTGCGGCGGCTCGTCCGGGGACTGCATCGTGATTGTATAGGTGTGCTACAGATCCAGGAGCTTGAGCCGCTGCACCTTGCCTGAAGGGCCTTTGGGCAGGTCGTTGACGAACCTGATGAGCTTGGGTGTTTTGTACTTGCCGAGTTCCTGCTGCGAGAACTCGATGAGTTCGGCGATGCTGCATTCATGGCCGGGTTTGATTACTACGCAGGCCATGATGTCCTGCCCGTAATTGGCGTCGGGGATGCCCACTGCCGCAGCTTCGAGTACAGCGGGGTGTTTCAGCAGCGCTTCGTCGATTTCACGCGGCGCGATGTTCTCGCCGCCCTTGATGATCAGTTCCTTGATGCGCCCGGTGACGAACACGAATCCGTCGGCGTCCATATAACCCAGATCATCGGTGTGCATCCAGCCGTCGGGCTCCAGCGTTTTCGCGGTGTTCCCCGCATCCTTGTAATAACCCGTCATCACGTTGTCGCCGCGTACCATCAGTTCGCCGGGCGTGCCGCGCGGCTGCGTTTTTCCCGTGGCGGGATCGATGACCTTGGCTTCATTGCCGAAAGCCGTGCCGGGGCTGCCGATCTTGCGTTTGGCTGGATCAATGGGATTGGTGAAGCAGGGCGCGTTGGTCTCGGTCATGCCGAAGGTTTCAATGATGCCGATGCCGAAACGGTCTTCGAAAGCGCGGTGCAGTTCCGGCGGCAGCGGCGCCGAGGCCGAGCGGCAGAACTTTACGCGCGAGATGTCGAGTCCGCGGTCGCGCGGATCCGGTGCGTTGAGCAGGTAGGCGATGATGGTCGGCACCACGTTGATCCACGTGCACTGGTGTCTGGTGGCGAGTTCCCAGTAGTTGCTGACGCTGAAGCGGCGGGGCATGACCACGCTGCCGCCGTGAGCCAGCGGTGCGACAGCAGTGACGATCTGGCCGTTGATGTGGTACAGCGGCATCGCGCACAGCACGCGATCTTTTGCGGTGAGTTCATGTGCGGCACTGGTGTACTCGCCGCCGGCGCAGACACTGCGGTGCGACAGTACGCAGCCCTTGGGTTGGCCGGTGGTGCCCGAGGTGTACATCAGCAATGCATCGTCGGCTTCCGCAACTTCCGGCAATGCGCTGTCGGCCAATGTTGCCTGCTCAAAGAGCGCCGTCGCATCGGGGTCGATGGTGATGACGGTGATATCGCGCTGGATACCGGCGAGCGCCGTTTTCAATCGTTCGGCAAATTCCTCGCTGGTGAACACCACGCGGGTATCGGAGTGCTCCAGCACGTAAGCCAGTTGCGAAGGTTGCGCCAGCAGGTTCAGCGGCGCGACCGTGAATCCCGAATACATGACACCGATCAGCAGGCGGCCGGTCTGGTAGCCGTTGTGCAGCATCAGCGCGACTTTGTCGCCCTTGCTGAGTCCCAGACCGAGCAGGTAGCGGCCGAGTTCACGCGAATCGCGTTGCAATTGCGCGTAAGTCATCGTGGCACCGGTCTCTGGTGCGATCAGCCATGTGGCGGAGGGCTGTTCCGCGGCGCGGATGTCGACGTAATGGCGGATGGTGCGCATTTGTGGTGGATCGTAAGGGATCAGGGATTGTTCTTCTGCGCGATGATGGTCGCGAATGCCTTCGTGGCGCCCTCTGGTGCGGTGAAATTATCGTGTGCGAAGTGCAGAACCTTCCAGCCTGCGAACAGATCCCGCAATTCGTTCTTGCCGAAGAGATGGTAATGGCCCGGTTCGAACATGCCCATGTAGGTGGTGCCCTCCGTCAGCGTGTTGACGATCGCCGTGCCGCCATCAGTGACGTGTGCCTGTATCTGCGACAGCAACCCGAGCGCGTTTTCCCGCGGGAAGAACATCAGCAAGCCGATGGCGACAATGGTGTCAAACTGCCCGGAGATGATGTAACCGCCGATCTCGGCGCATTGCGCGTCGATCCGGAGACGTTCAGCCGTCGCGGTCTTCCTGATACGCGCGATCGCGGCCTCGCTCGCGTCGACAGCCACTACGTCCAGCTCGCGGCGCGCCGCTGTGATCGCCAGGTTGCCCAGCCCGCAACCGAAATCCAGTACGCGTCCGTGCACGAAGGGCAGGCAGGCCGTCTCGAACGGGTTCAGCGCAAAATCGCCGGCTGCAACCTGCTTGCGGAACTGTGTTTCGAAGAAATCGATGCTTTTGTTCGGGTTCATGGCGCAACGACCGCGGCGTGCGGCGCAGGCATGAAGACGCGCGGCGTCACGCGCCGTATTTCCGGCGGTACGCGCCGAAGATGTCTTCGGGAGACGGCTCGCGCGGCGGGATGGGACGCACGATGCGCGTGGTGTTCATGAAGTGCCGGTAATTCAGGTTCTCGGAAAAACTGTTGCCGCCCCAGGTGCCGCAACCCATGGTCAGCGAGAACGGCAGGCCGTTGTCGAAGCTGCCGCCGTTGGCGATGGCGTGGGCCTGGTTGACGATGACGCGGCAGACGGTCATTTCCATGCCCAGCCGGCGAATGTGTTCGTTGTTCGTGGTGTGGATGCCGCAGGAGTGGCCGTCGCCCTGATAGTCGTAGATGGCGCGCAGCGTGGCAAACGCGTGGTCGAAATCACGCGCTTTGTAAATGGTCAGCACGGGTGACAGTTTCTCGCCGGAGAACGGCGCGGCTTTGCCGGTGCCGGATTCCTCGACCATCAGGCATTTGGCGTTGACGAGTTCGGGGCGCGTCAGTCCGGCTACCGCACAGATTCTGCCTACGGATTGCGCGGTCACTGCCGGCGACAGTTTGCCGCCGGGGAACATGGTTTTCTGCAGGGTTTCTTTTTCCGCCACGGTCAGCAACGCGCCGCCGGCTGCGGTCAACGCCTTGAGCATGCGCTCGTAAACCGCGGCATCGATGATGACACTGTTTTCCGACGAGCAACTCGTCGCATTGTCGAAAATCTTCGAGTGCATGATTTTCTGCGCCGCGTCCCCGCAGTCGGCGCTGTCGTCAACGATCACCGCGACATTGCCCGCGCCCACGCCCAGCGCCGGCGTGCCGCTGGAGTAACCCGCGCGCACATTGGCCTGCGAACCGGTGACGACCACCAGATCACACTGCTTCATCAACTCGCTGGAGCTTTCCTTGGTGACCGGATGCGGCAGGGTCTGCACCAGATCGGTCGGCGCGCCGATGCGCGCGAATTCGGCATGAATGAATTCCAGCAGTTTCGCCGCCGTCGAGTAACCCTTGGGCGAGGGCGACAGAATGACGGCATTGCCGCACTTCAGCGCGTTGATGATATTGTTGGCGGGTGTCGCGCCGGGATTGGTTGAAGGCACGACAGCGGCAACCACACCGACCGGCCGCGCGATCTCGGTGATGCCCAGTTCCGGCAGCTCGGCGAGTATGCCGGTGGAGATGGCGCCCTGCAGGTCGCGCAGCAGGCCCAGTGTCTTGCGGTGATTTTTGGTGATTTTGTCTTCGACGTTGCCGAGGCCGGTGTCGCGCACGGCAATTTCGGCCAGTAATTTGTTGCGCGCAGGTTCCATGATCGCCCAGCCGGACGCAGTGACCAGCTCATCGAGCTGCGTCTGCGTGTAGTGCGTGATTGCAGCCTGCGCTTTGCGTGCGCGTGCAACCAGTGCAGAGACGGTTTGCACTGCGGCGGAGGTGGACGGTACTTCAACTGCAGACATGGCTGACTCCTTCGACTGCTTGCCTGCGCGGATGGAACAGCAGGTAAATGTGCGTGATTATAACGAGGGCGGTGCTGCAAACGCTTGCATCGGCGTGTCTTTGCAGTGGATATTGTCTGCCGTGATATAAATTATTACAAATAAAAACAACAGGTTAGTGAAATTCCCGAAGCGCTCTACTGTGGTGGACCCCATTGGGCATCAAGGGCGTGCAGTCGGCATTGCTGCCGGATGGCCGAACGCCACGACGGATGGACGGTGCACGCGGGCGGGCAGCGCGTTGCGTGCGTTGCACGACAAGCGCATGACGGTGATTGCTGCTGTACGGAGAATGCATGCCGGATTGCTGTGCGTGCCATGCAAAAGTTGATAGACTTCGGGTTCCCGAAAAACTACAACACCAGTTTATGAAATGGCAGATAAAAAGCACTTCAAATTCGCGGGAAACATTGTTTTCGTCGGCTTCGGTTCGGTCGCGCAGGGCGTTCTGCCGCTGTTGCTGCGCCATATCGACATGCCGAAAGAGCGGATTTCGATCATTACCGGGCATGATCGCGGCCGTGCCGAGGCCGAGTCGTTCGGCATTCGTTACGAAATAAACCCGCTCACGCGCGAGAACTTCCGCGCGATCCTTGATTCGCGGCTGGATCGCGGCGATTTCCTGATCAATCTGTCGGTCGATGTGGCGAGTTCTGCGCTGATCGAATTCTGCTGTGAAAAAGGCGTGCTTTACCTCGATTCGTGCATTGAGCCGTGGGCCGGCGGATACACGGATCAGTCGGTATCGGCGTCGCGCCGCTCCAACTACGGGCAGCGTGAGGAAGTGCTGGGGTTGCGCAAGAAATTTCCTGCGGGTCCGACCGTCATTCCCACGCATGGCGCCAATCCCGGCCTGATTTCGCACTGGGTCAAGCAGGCGCTGGTCAATCTCTCGCAGGACATCCTCGGTCGCACGGATATCCCGCAGTCGAAATCCGGCTGGGGGCAACTGGCCATGGAACTCGGCGTGAAGAGCATTCATTGCTCGGAGCGCGACACCCAGGTGGCTTCACCGCGCAAGCGGCGCGGCGAGTTTGTGAATACCTGGTCCGTGGACGGTTTTATCGGGGAAGGCTCGCAGCCCTGCGAACTGGGTTGGGGCAGCCACGAGAAATATTTTCCGCCGGAAGGCCGCGAGCATGATTTTGGCTGCAAGGCGGCGATTTATCTGAATCGTCCCGGCGCGTCGGTGCGCGTGCGCACCTGGACGCCCAACGAGGGTGCATTCCACGGTTTTCTGATTACGCACGGCGAGGCAATTTCGATATCTGATTACCTGACCGTGCGCGACGGCGACCGGGTGGTGTACCGCCCGACCTGCCACTATGCCTATCATCCCTGCGACGACACGGTGCTGTCGGTGCATGAACTTGCGGGTCGCCATTGGGTGGGTCAGGAACAACGGCGGCTGTACCGCGACGAGATTACCGACGGCACTGATGAACTGGGCGCGTTGCTGCTCGGCCACAAGAAGGGTGCGTACTGGTATGGTTCGCAGCTGTCGATCCACGAGGCGCGCAAGCTGGCACCATACAACAATGCGACCAGTCTGCAAGTGGCCGCGGGGGTAGTCGGCGCAGTGATCTGGGCCATGGAAAATCCACACGCCGGCATCATTGATCCGGACGACATGGATTTCCGGCGAGTACTGGAAATTGCGGCGCCGTATCTCGGCACGATGGTCGGCGCGTATTCGGACTGGACGCCGCTGCAGGGCCGCAACCATCCGTTCCCGGAAGATCTGGATACCTCGGATCCCTGGCAATTCAAGAATATCCGGGTGATCTGACACTGTTGATGCGGACCCTGTTGATGTGGTCGGGGCGGCAACAAAAAAACGGGCGCTTGCGCCCGTTTTTTTGCGGCGATAACAGTAATACGCTAATCGATCTTGATGTTGGCTTCCTTGACGATGCGCGCGTACTTCTCGCGCTCTGATTGTATGTAGGCTGCAAACTCCGCGGGCGAATTGCCCACGATATCCGCTCCGGCGTTGGCGATGCGATCCTTGACGCCGGGCAGCAGCTTTACGGTCTCGGCGTGCAGACGCCCGATGATGTTTTTGTTGACCGCCGCCGGCGCGACCAGCCCCCACCAGGTGGCAAGATCGAAACCGGGGAGTCCGCTTTCGCTGATGGTCGGTATATCCGGCAGCAGGGCAGTGCGTTTTTCGCCGGTGACCGCCACCGCGCGCAATCTTCCGGATTTGACGTAGGGAAGTGCTGCCGGTATCACATCGAAGCTCAGCTGTACATGGCCGGCGATGAGGTCGACGATGGCAGGGCCGGCGCCCTTGTACGGAACGTGAACTATTTTCACCTTCGCGCGCAGGTTGAACAGTTCGCCTGCGAGATGCTGTACCAGGCCTGCCCCCGGCGATGCGTAATGCAATTGGTCGGGACGCGCCTTGGCGAGGGCGATCAATTCCTTGATGTTCTTGACCGGCAGCGATGGATGTACGACCACCAGATTGGGGCTGGTTGCGACCAGGCTGATCGGCGCAAAATCCCGCACCGGATCGTAGGGCAGTTTCGGGTACAGCGACGGCAGGATGGACATGGCGCCGATATGCGCCATCATCACCGTGTGGCCGTCGGGCGGGGACTTGGCGACCAGATCAGCGGCAATCTGGCCGCTGGCGCCGCCGCGATTATCGACGATGACCTGCTGCCCCAGTCCCTCGGCCAGTTTCTGCGCGACGATGCGGCCGATGATGTCGGTGCCGCCGCCGGGCGGGAAGCCGATTACCATGCGCACCGGTTTCGTTGGATACGTTTGTGCCAGCACCGGCGCGCAGCCGGCGACGAAAATCAGGACCAGCCCCTTCATCAGTAAGTTCATGCTTTCCTCCTTTTATTATGTTTTGATTCTACATTCATTTGTCCGGCAGCAGTTTCGCAATCGGCTCCGCCATTTCATAGACACTGGAGACGGCGAGATCATGGCCGTACTCCACGCCTTCTTTTTCGGCGCGCAGCCGGAGCCGTTCTTCATGGATTTCCATGACGTCCTTCGGGAACGGCATAAGCCCGGGGTCGACGATACGGAGATAGCCGTCGATATCACGTGCCGGCATGACGCGGCTTTTGACATGGCGGTTGGGCGACCACGGAACATCGAGTACGCCGGCCTCGAAGGCGCGCACCGTGCCGATGGCCGCATCGCCGTCGCCCATTTCCAGCGTCTTGTCGAGTATCGCCCGGGCTTCACGCTTGATGAGATCTTTTTCCGTCTGGAATTCAGGCATGGAGTCGAGCCGGATGTTGCGCGCGAGATAGATTGCCGTGCGCGTCGTGCGCAGACCTTCCGCGTTCGCCTGCGGCGTCGGGATGCCATAGGCTTCATGCGTGCTCTTGGTGGTTACGCTGTTCGCGCCGGCAATCGCGGCGAGCGTGCCGCCGTAACTGATGATCGCCGCCGCTTGCGCGTCGTCCTGCGGCCAGGCGCCCATCCAGTGCAGCAGCGTGATGGGCGTGAATACATCGTGGTATCCCTTTTTCACGAGATATTCCTGGCACAGCTCCCGGCAGGCGGCGACTGCGGCGGCATCCTGGATGAGGTGCATCGTTTCGCCCATTTCCAGTCCGTAGTTCTTCACGCCTTGCCCCGCGGCAAGCAGGCAGTCGAGCACGCAGGTGATGATGGCGATTGAAGGCGGAATGTTGGTGCCGGTGAGAAAGCCCGGCTGCCGGCGGTGGAGCTCGACGCCATGCGCCTGATACATCGCCACCAGACGATCGAGATACTGGTAATTGCGGATGCCTTCCTCGATCGTGAGTTCCTTGATATAGGAAGTGGTGTAGGCAATGCCTGATCCCAGATAACCCGAGTAACCGCCGGCGTAGCCGATTTCACCGGTCAGTTTGGGCATGGAAGTGCCGGTCAGCATGATGGCGGGTTTGTCGATGGCATCCACCAGCGCGCGCGCTTTTGCGACGCCGTAGTTCACCATCGGATAGCCGTTCAGCAGCGAACGACCAGCCTTCTCGGATTCATCGATGCCTTGTTGTGCGAGTTGCCATTGTTCGTTGCGCGTATAGCTGTCGGTCGTCGTCGGCACCACGTCGGCGAGTCCTTCGCGGTCGAGCGCGATCATGAGGGCGCGGTGCATCTCGAAGGTGGCGCAGCCGCCGCGCGGCTGGGTGAGACAGCGCCGTTGGCGGTCAGCTTCGCGCATCACCCACGCCAGTTGCTTGTGCTTGGGCAGTGTCCGGTGGCGCTCGACAGCCGCGTCGAAATCCACATCTGCTCCGGTCGGCCAGCGCGCCAGGTTTTCCTGGCGCATGGTGTGGAACACATCGTCAGGGATTGATGTTTCGGAGAGCGGGAGGCGGGTTGCTGCGTCAGGCGCAGTGGGCGCGTTCATGGGGCTTCTCCTCAGTGAGCGGTTCGAGGTGGTTGGTTGCCAGTTCCAGTGCAGCCTGCGGATCCGCGGTACTCAGCAAGCCGCAAGCGTAGAGCAGGTAATGACGGTCGAGCAACAGACGCGGCGATTTGGGTCGCAGTGACAACGGCGATTCCGGATTGGCAAGCGTCATCATCAGCACCGCGTACGGATCGCTGCTGGAGACGATGGCTCCGCCGGTGCCGATGACGGCGCTGATGCGGCTCAGATCCTTGCCGTGCTGGACGATGACCGCGCCGTGGACGGTATGCACCGTTTCTACTGTGCCGCAGTGGCGGGCGACGGCATGTTTCACGGCAGCGCGCGCCAGCGCCAGATCCAGTGCGATTTCTTCCGTGGTCTGCGGTAGTCGCTCCACGTCGCGGGCGATTGCGGAGAGAAGTGCTGAGGCGCGCTCTGGTTTCAGTCCCGCATCGGCTGCGATGTGGTCAAGTCCTGCGACCTCGGCGATGGTGGCCGCGTTGTGGCGCATGCCAAGGTCGCCTTCAACGGTACGCTTCACGCGCGGCTCCGGCAAACCGACGGCGACGGCGTTCTCTGCGGGTTCACCGTCGGCAACCGAATGCACGTCGGTTGTGGCGCCGCCCGGATCGACGATGAGCAGAGGCCCCAGTCCGCCGCGCCCGTCTATGCCGTCGGCGACGAGTCGCGCGCCCTCCATGACGGCGGCCGGCGTGGGCATCAGCACCGCGTCGAAATCCGCCTGTGCGCGGTCTATGCCTTTGGCATGGACAATGCGGTCGATGAATATCCGACGGATGGCCGCGCGCGCCGGCTCGATGTTGAGCACATTGAATTCCGGCATGACGTTCTCGGCGACAATCACCGTTTTGCCTGAGAGCGCAGCGCAGGCGTCTTCTTCGGCGGCGCGGTTGCCGGCGTAAACAATGGGGCAGTTGAAGGCGGCGCGTCCCAGACTTTTGGCGTTGGCAATGATTACTTCGCTGTTGCCGCCGTCAGTGCCGCCGGCCAGCAACAGGATATCCGGAGATAACATATTGATTTTATTGATATCTGCGGTTGTGAGGCGATAGGCGAAGGTGCCGACAAGTTTGGCGCCCGCGCCCAGCGCCGCACGCCGCGCCGCTTCGGTGGTGAGTTCGCGCACCAGTCCCACGGTCACCATGCGCAAGCCCCCGGCAGCGCTGCTGGAGGCGAGGCGATACTTGAACTTTGGCAGGCCACCCAGGTGCCGCTCGAGATCGGCGAGTGCGGCTTTCATGCCGATGGTGATGTCGGTCGTCACGGTGGATGGACCCTGACCCGCACCCAGTACGCTGCGCGCGGCGAGGTCAATGGCACGCAGCTTGGTGTAGGTCGATCCAAAGTCGATCAGCAGCGCGGCGCTCATGGGATGGTTGTTAACAGGCACTAGTCCGGCGCGCGGTGCAGGCCTTGCGCGCGCGCGGCAAAATCCCTGTTGAGCCACTCAGCCACGGTCTCTGCGCGCGTGCCGGGTGCTGCTGCACGGTCGAAACCCATGTCGAGGAATATTTTTTCTACCGTGGGCCACGGATGTTTGCCGACAATCAGGTTGCCGCCGACGTAGAGCAGGATGTCGTCGAGTCCTGCCTCGATGCACAATTCGCGGAAGCCGCGGCAATCGAGTTCGCCCTGGCCGTAGAGGGAGGACACCATGATGGCGTCGGCGGCGGTTTCAACCGCAGCTTTCACGAAGTCAGTGGAAGGGGTGAGGGCGCCCAGCGCGACCACTTTGTAGCCGGATTTTTCCAGTGCCATCGACAGTATGCGGTTGCCGACGATGTGGGTGTCAGAACCGATGACGCCGGTAACGAGTGTTTTTGGTTTGGTGGTCATCAGTGAGTCATCTTGAGCAGCAGTTTGCCGCGCGTGCCGCGGCCTTCGAGATGGCGGTGCGCTGCCGCCGCATCGGCAAGTGCAAATTCGCGGTCGATGGCGACGGTGAGTTTGCCTGCGGTGTAAGCCGCAAACAGGTCCGCTGCGCGCGCGTTCAATTCTTCAGAGGTGCCTATGTAGTCGGCAAGGTGCGGACGCGTGAAAAATACCGATCCGGCTTCGGCTAGCTCCAGTGGCTCAATCGATTGCACCAGCCCCGAGGCGCCGCCGTAGTTCACGCACAGTCCGCGTTTTCTCAGACTGCGGATGCTGTTGTGGATGGTGTCCTTGCCGACAGCGTCATAGACCACATCGACGCCTTTGCCGCCGGTGATGTTCATGACTTCCTCGCGGAAATCGACATCGCGATACAGGATGACATGATCGGCGCCGCGCTGTTTGGCGATTTCCGCTTTGTCCCGGCTGCCTGTTGTAGTGATAACGGTCGCGCCACGCAGTTTGGCAAGCTGGATTAACAGTTGTCCGACGCCGCCTGCGCCGGCATGCACCAGGCAAATATGGCCGGGCGCCAGCGGGAATGCCGAGTGCGAGAGGTAATGCGCAGTGTTGCCCTGGAGCATCAGAGTCGTGGCCACCGGCAGCGGCACGGCGTCCGGAATCTTGACGAGTTTCCACGCGGGCACTGCCGCGTATTGCGCGTAGCTGCCGCGCACGATGCAATAAGCAACGCGGTCACCGATTTTGAAGCCGCTAACATCTGCGCCCAGAGCGGCGATGGTGCCGCCGCCTTCCATGCCGATGGTCATGGGCAGCGGCGTCTGATAGGTATGGGAGCGCGCGTAATGGCCGCTGCGCATGTAAATATCGATGAAATTGATGCCGGCGTAATCGAGGCGGACCACCGCTTCGCCTTGGGCCGGCACAGGGTCGGGCCAATCCATCCATTGCAGATTCTCGGGGCCGCCGAATTTCGCGATGGCGACCGCTTTCACGCCGCTCTTCCCTTGATGGCGCCGCGCGCCGTGCAGGTCAGCGTATCGATGCGGTAGCGGGCAATATGGTCCGGATCGAGTTGGGGCACATAACCCGCTTTGAGCTGCAGTGCGCCGTCTGCGAAAGTCAGCGGCTCAGCCAGCAGCGGTGTTTTTGCCTTGAGAAAACCGTTCTGTTCACCGGCGTTGTCGATGTGCCGCGCGGCGACCAGGCTCTCCAGCCAGCAACCCAGATCGGCGGCAACACCGTTGCCGAGTACGGGTTTCATGCCGAGTTCGCGAATACGTTCCAATGCGCGCGCCAATGCATCCAGCGTGACGAGCTTCATCAGTTTTAGTTTGATGTAGGTTGCGCACTTCAGTGTGGCGGCTTTCTCGATATCGGCCATGCCGTAAATCGATTCGTCGAGCATCAGCGGCACACTGGCCGCTTTGGCTACTGCGAGATGCGATTCCCAGTCGCCGGCGGGGCAAGGCTGCTCAAAGAGTTCTATGCCTGCAGGGTCGAGTGCGCGCACGAATGCGACGCCTTGCTCAGCGGTGTAACCCTGATTGGCGTCGATGCGAAGGGCGGCACGACCGCGCACGGCCCGTTGCGCCATGCGCACTTTCTCAATATCGGCAGCGGCGTTGAAGCCGACTTTGAGTTTGAAGGTGCGGTAGCCTTCCGCCAGCAGGCGGTCGGCCTCGGCGTGCAGGCCGGCTTCATCCTTGGCATCCAGCAGCCCGACCAGCGGCACGGGCGTGTTTTGCGTTATTGCGAAAAAGCTGCTGCCCTCGATCATTTCAACAGCAGTGCCGAATGCAGTGGCGGTGAAGGGATGGGTTGCGGCCAGAGCCAGGAGCAGCGAGCGCGCAGCCTGCAGATCACGGCCCGCGAGTTTCTGCGCAATGTCGCTCGCCACGCGCCAGCAGTCGTCGATAGTTTCGTCGGTGTAGCCAGTGAGCACCGTCGCTTCGCCGAGGCCGCGACGACCGTCACGATCCGTCATCTCAACGATGAGCGTGTCGTAGCGTTCGACTGCACCGAACGCGAGGCGATAGGGTTTGGTCAGCGGTACTGCCAGCCGGAACACGGTAATACTTTCGATCACGACGTTCCTTATTGGCGTTAAGTCAGGGCATTAGTGTAGCGGATGCCAGCTTATCTATTAAAGCTATCTCATCTATATGAATTGATTGACTGCAGGCAGGTTTTTTATTCATCATTGCCTGATGCGGGTAGCGGATGAATTATTATAACTTGTTGATTAATATAAATTATTTTACGACGCCTGACTCCAGAACCCGGCAAGATCCGGAGATACGGCGGTGTCTGGTGTGCCGCCTGATATATTGATTGCCAGACCAACAAGCGCCCGGTTGGCGCCATGAGGCGCCGCCTGTTTCATGCAATTCCACTTTCATGCCACCCCGATGAACAACAGGGCTCATGCCGGATAATTTAGCAGTCACTGCGGACGAGACGCTGGATCCCGGCGGCGTATTGCCTGGCCCGCTGTACGCCGAGGTCAAGAAACGCATCACGCGCAGCTTGATGGAGGGCGAGTGGCCGCAGGGCGCCGCGATCCCGACTGAATCCCAGTTCGCGCGGCGTTACGCGGTGAGCGTGGGTACCGTGCGCAAGGCCATCGGTGAGCTGGTTGCGGAGCGCGTGCTGGTGCGCCGGCGCGGGCGCGGGACATTTGTCGCGAGCCGCAATCGGGATTACATGCTGGATACGTATTTCCGCATCGTTGACGACGCCGGGCGCAAGGAATTTCCGGAGACCCGCCTCATCTCATTCCGGCGCGGCAAGGCCGATGCTGTCGTGGCGCAGCGACTGCAGCTTATGCGAGGCGCGCCGGTGTATCGCATTGAAAACCTGCTGTTTCTGCAGGATCAATCCGTTAT
Organism: Betaproteobacteria bacterium; assembly: GCA_031404395.1. Lineage (GTDB taxonomy): Bacteria > Pseudomonadota > Gammaproteobacteria > Burkholderiales > SG8-41. The sequence goes on along the minus strand of JANNHN010000210.1, from coordinate 10,090 downwards.
CTTTGACCGGATGGTGGTGCCGCAAGCGGTGTTCCCTGATTTGCGTGAGGCCGCGTTTCGCCGTCGCGGCATGACCATCTTTGGTTATTACCAGACGCGTTTCGGCATCACGGTGACCCGCGTGGAGGAATGGGTGCGTGCGGTCAATGCCGACAGCAAACTCGCTGCTGCGCTGGGGATCGCTGCGGGCGAGGCGGTACTCGCCATTGAACGCGTCGCATACACCTATGACGGGACACCGGTGGAATTGCGCCATCGCCGGGTATCCACACGCAGCCACGCGTATTTCAGCGTGCTGGGTATGAAGCAGGCCTGACGGCGACACGGGTGCATCAGCGCATGGCCGGATCAGGCAACCACGCTGCGCTGGATATCCCGTCGGCGTGGGTCGTGCAGTGGGCGGAGCGTGTGCCTGCAGGGGGCGCCATACTGGATGTGGCCTGTGGCAGTGGCCGTCATGCGCGGTTTTTCGCGGCGCGCGGACACCCGGTTGATGCAGTCGATCGTGATGCGGCAGCGATTGCAGCGCTGGCCGTCGTGCCCGGGGTTGTCGCGCGGTGTGCCGATATCGAAGGCGGCCCCTGGCCCTATGCCGGCCGGCAGTTTGCTGCGGTGGTCGTCACCAATTATCTGCACCGGCCGCTGTTTCCCGCCCTGATTGCCGCCATAGCCCCCGGCGGCTTGCTGATTTACGAAACGTTTGCCGAGGGTAATGAGGCGTACGGACGTCCGGCCAACCCGGATTTCCTGCTGCGGCGTGGCGAACTGCTGGAGCGGGTCGGGGCGATGCAGGTTTTGGCTTTCGAAGACCTTTATGTGGATTTGCCCAAGCCTGCCGTTGTGCAGCGCATCTGTGCCGCGATGCCTGATTGAGAATCCCCGGAAAAATCGTTCAAATTCATCAGGTTTTCGCGCTGCAGCATGCACGCATCCAAATTGACCGGGGGGAGCGCAGCCGGTAAAATTCAACGGTTTTGGAAATCGGATCAGTGATGCGGGTCAAGTTCGTCGCGGGCAACTGGAAAATGAACGGCAGTTTCGCGTCTAACGAGGCACTGCTGCGGGTTTTGGTTCCTGCCCTGACAAAGATTTCCGGGGTGGATTGCGCGGTTTGCCCGCCTTATACGTATCTGTTCCAGGTGCAGCGCCTGTTGCAGGGTTCCAGCGTGACTCTGGGCGGACAGGATCTGTGTCAGCACGGTAACGGCGCCTATACCGGCGGTGTGTCTGCCGCGATGTTGCGCGATTGCGGATGTGCGTGGGTGCTGGTCGGACATTCGGAGCGCCGTACCTTGTTCGGCGAGACGGATGTGCTGGTGGCAGAGAAGTTTGCGGCGGCACAGCAGGCCGGTTTGCAGCCGGTGCTGTGCGTCGGTGAAACACTGGCGGAGCGCGAGGCGGGGGCAACCGAGTGCGTCGTGGCCCGCCAGCTGGATGCGGTGGTGCAGCGGTGTGGTGTGGCGGCGCTGCGTGATGCGGTGATTGCCTACGAGCCGGTGTGGGCGATTGGCACCGGCAAAACCGCTTCACCGGAAGAAGCGCAGGCGGTACATGCGTTTATCCGTGGACGTGTTACGGACCGGGCGGTGGGCGATGCGGTGCGGATTGTGTATGGCGGCAGCGTGAAGGCGGCAAATGCCGTGCAGTTGTTTGCCATGCCCGATATCGACGGCGGACTGATCGGTGGTGCGTCGTTGGTTGCGGAAGAGTTCACAGCGATTTGCCGCGCGGCGGCGGGAACGAAGCAGGTTTGAAAAGCAAGGTGAAATCAACATGGAAGTTCTGATACTGGTAATACACGTCGCTGCAGCGCTGGGCATTATCGGCCTGGTGCTGTTGCAGCATGGCAAGGGCGCCGACATGGGCGCTGCGTTCGGCGGCGGCTCGTCGGGCAGCATGTTCGGTTCGGCCGGATCGGCGAATTTTCTCAGTCGGACGACGGCAGTTCTTGCTGCGATCTTTTTCGTGTCGAGCATCGGCTTGACCGTGGTGTCCGGCAAAAAGGGCGATAACCGGGGCGTCATGACGCAACCGGTCGAGCAAGCGCCGTCGCAGTCGTTACCGTCGCAGATACCGACGCCGCCGACACAACTCCCGGCGTCCGCAGTGCCGGTGCCTGTCCTGCCGATCGTGCCGGTGCCGGATGGCGGATCGCAGGCGGGAGGCGTGCCGAAGTAGATGTACCGGAATAAGGGTACAGAGTTAACCGGAAACAGATCGCACGGAATCTGTTCTTCGGCCCGCTGCAGGTCATGTCGACGTGGTGGAATTGGTAGACACGCCGTCTTGAGGGGGCGGTGGCGAAAGCCGTGAGAGTTCGAGTCTCTCCGTCGACACCAGGCTGACAGCGGGACAGTGGTGCAGGGGGCAGTGCAGGGGCGGCCGGCAAGTCGGGCTGCAAGGTGTTCAGAAAATGTCGCAAAAGGCAACAGATGCTGGAAGGTTACTTTCCGATTCTGATGTTCATCGCCGTCGGCCTGGCCTTTGGCGTCGCGCCGATTGCCGCAGGCTGGATCGTCAGCCGCGTCGTCGGGTCGCATCGTCCCGATCAGCAGAAATTGTCACCCTACGAATGCGGCTTCGAGGCCTTCGAAGACGCACGCATGCGCTTTGACGTACGTTATTACCTCGTTGCCATCCTGTTCATCCTGTTCGATCTTGAAATTGCATTCCTGTTTCCGTGGGCCGTGGTGTTGCAGGAAATCGGCCTGTTCGGGTTCTTTTCCATGATGCTTTTTCTCGCCATTCTGGTCGTGGGCTTTGTCTATGAGTGGAAAAAAGGGGCGCTGGAATGGGAATGAGAAAGAGGTAACTCATGGGCGCCATCGAAACCATCAGCGAGAATCTCAACGACAGGGGCTTCATCACCACGTCGGTCGATTCGCTGGTCAACTGGACGCGCACCGGCTCACTGTGGCCGATGACTTTCGGCCTTGCCTGCTGCGCCGTGGAAATGATGCATGCCGGTGCCTCGCGCTACGATCTTGACCGCTTCGGCATCGTATTCCGCCCCAGCCCCCGCCAGTCCGACGTGATGATTGTTGCCGGCACGCTGTGCAACAAGATGGCGCCGGCGCTGCGCAAGGTCTATGACCAGATGGCCGAGCCGCGCTGGGTGATTTCGATGGGTTCCTGCGCCAACGGCGGCGGTTATTACCATTATTCGTATTCGGTGGTGCGCGGCTGCGACCGCATCGTGCCGGTGGATATCTACGTGCCGGGCTGTCCGCCGACCGCGGAAGCGCTGCTCTACGGCATCATCCAGTTGCAGAACAAGATCAAGCGTACCAATACGATTGCCCGCTGACCGGAATTTCATGGCCAATCGACTCGAAATCCTGACCGCCGCGCTGCAGACCGCGCTCGGCGACAAACTGGTCAGCGCCAACACGGCGCTGGGCGAAGTGACCGTCGTCGTCAATGCCGAACACCTGCTGGCGGCCGGCGCGTTCCTGCGCGACGATGCGGCGCTGCGGTTCGAGCAACTGGTCGATCTTTGCGGGATGGATTACAGCGATCATGGTGAAGGCGCCTGGCAGGGCGCGCGTTTTGCCGTCGTCTACCACCTGCTGAGCATTACTCACAACTGGCGCGTGCGGCTGCGCGTGTTTGCGCCGAACGATGATTTTCCGGTGGTGGCGTCGATGATCGGGCTGTGGTCATCGGCGAACTGGTACGAGCGCGAAGCGTTTGACCTCTACGGCATCATGTTCACCGGGCATCCGGATCTGCGCCGCCTGTTGACCGATTACGGTTTTGTTGGTCATCCGTTCCGCAAGGATTTTCCACTGTCGGGCAACGTCGAAATGCGCTACGACCCCGATCAGCAACGCGTCATTTACCAGCCGGTCACCATCGAGCCGCGCGTGATCACGCCGCGCATCGTCCGCGAAGAGCATTACGCGGACAGCGAAGGGTTCCGCAAGGGTTGATCCATGGCTGAGATCAAGAACTACACCATGAACTTCGGTCCCCAGCATCCGGCTGCCCACGGCGTGCTGCGCCTGGTGCTGGAACTCGACGGCGAAGTCATCGAGCGCGCCGATCCGCACATTGGCCTGCTGCACCGCGCGACCGAAAAGCTCGCCGAACACAAAACTTTCCTCCAGTCGGTGCCGTACATGGACCGGCTGGACTACGTATCGATGATGGCCAATGAACATGCCTACGTGATGGCCATCGAGAAGCTGCTGGAGATCGAGGTGCCCGAGCGCGCCCAGTACATCCGCGTACTATTCGACGAAATTACCCGGTTGCTGAATCACTTGCTGTGGCTGGGGGCGCACGGGCTGGACATCGGCGCGATGACGATATTCCTGTATTGCTTCCGCGAGCGCGAAGACCTGTTCGACATGTACGAGGCGGTGTCCGGTGCGCGCATGCATGCAGCCTACTATCGGCCGGGCGGGGTTTATCGCGATCTGCCGGATACCATGCCGCAGTACACCGCTACACGCATCCACAACGCCGCGGCGACCAGGACATTGAACGAAAACCGCCAGGGCTCGCTGCTTGATTTCATCGAGGACTTCACCCGGCGTTTTCCGGGGTATGTCGATGAATACGAAACGCTGCTGACGGACAACCGCATCTGGAAACAGCGCACAGTGGGTATCGGCGTGGTCTCACCCGAGCGCGCATTGTCGCTGGGATTCACCGGTGCGATGCTCCGCGGTTCCGGCATCGAATGGGATCTGCGCAGGAAGCAACCGTACGAAGTGTATGACCGGATGGAATTCGACATCCCGGTGGGCGTCAACGGCGACTGCTACGACCGCTACCTGGTGCGCATTGAGGAAATGCGCCAGTCGAATCGCATCGTCCGGCAATGCGTGGACTGGCTGCGCAAGAATCCCGGCCCGGTAATGGCCGACAGCCACAAGGTGGCGCCGCCGTCGCGTGTGGCGATGAAGACCAACATGGAAGAGTTGATCCATCACTTCAAGCTGTTTACCGAAGGCATGCACGTGCCGCCGGGCGAGGCTTATGCGGCAGTGGAGCATCCCAAGGGCGAGTTCGGCATTTACCTGGTATCCGACGGCGCCAACAAGCCGTACCGGTTGAAAATCCGCGCACCTGGTTTTGCGCATCTCGCGGCGCTGGACGAAATGGTGCGGGGTCACATGATCGCCGATGTGGTGGCGATCATCGGCACGCAGGACATCGTGTTCGGGGAGATCGACCGGTGAACGCCCCCCTGATGCTGTCACCTGAATCACTGGCCAGGATCGACAAGGCCGTCGCCAAGTATCCGCCGACTGAAAAACAGTCCGCGGTGATGGCGGCGCTGACCATCGCCCAGGACGAGAAGGGCTGGTTATCAACGGAAACCATGAATTTTGTCGCGCAATATCTCGGCATGGCGCCGGTGGCGGTGTACGAAGTGGCGACGTTCTACACCATGTACGACCTGAAACCGGTCGGCAAATACAAACTGACGATCTGCACCAACCTGCCGTGCGCGCTGCAGGGCGCGACCGGCGCTGCGCAGCATCTGAAAAAAGTATTGGGCATCGGCTTCGGTGAAACCACGCCTGACGGCCGGTTTACGCTGAAGGAAGGCGAGTGTATGGGCGCCTGCGGTGATGCACCGGTGATTCTGCAGAATAACAAGCGGATGCTGTGTGCGATGAGTCCGGAAAAAATTGATCAATTGCTCGGCACGCTTAAGTCAGGGGATTCCCGATAATGGGCCTGCCGATTCCGCCCTTTGCCGGCGAACTGTTCGGGCCGGACGCCCTGATCATGAAGGGCGTCAACGGCCTTAACTGGCGGCTGAAGGATTACGAGGCGCGCGGCGGTTATGCGGCGCTGAAGAAGATTATTGCCGAAAAAATTCCGCCCGAGCAGATCATCAACGATCTGAAAAAATCCGCGTTGCGCGGACGCGGCGGAGCCGGCTTCCCGACGGGGCTCAAATGGAGCTTCATGCCGCGGCAGTTTCCGGGGCAGAAGTACCTGGTGTGCAATTCGGATGAAGGCGAGCCTGGCACATTCAAGGACCGCGACATCCTGCGCTATAACCCGCACATCCTCATCGAAGGCATGATCATCGGCGGCTATGCCATGGGCATCACCGTGGGTTACAACTACATCCACGGCGAGGTGTGGGACGTGGTCGAACGTTTTGAAGAGGCGCTGGACGAGGCGCGCGCCGCGGGTTACCTCGGCGACAGAATCCTCGGCGCGGATTTTTCGTTCCAGTTGCACGGGCACCACGGCTTCGGCGCCTACATCTGCGGCGAGGAAACTGCGCTGCTGGAATCGCTCGAGGGCAAGAAGGGTCAACCGCGCTTCAAGCCGCCGTTTCCGGCGAGCTACGGCCTCTACGGCAAGCCGACGACGATCAACAATACCGAAACCTTTGCCGCTGTGCCGTGGATCATCATCAACGGCGGCGAGGCTTTTCTCAACATGGGCAAGCCGAACAACGGCGGCACCAAGATTTTTTCGGTGTCGGGCGACGTGACGCGTCCCGGCAACTTCGAGGTGAAGCTCGGCACCCCGTTCCCCAAGCTGCTGGAAATGGCGGGGGGCATGCGTGATGGCCGCAAGCTCAAGGCGGTGATTCCCGGTGGCTCGTCGATGCCGGTGCTGCCGGCCAGCATCATGATGGCGACCGACATGGACTATGACTCGATTGCCAAGGCGGGATCAATGCTGGGTTCCGGCGCGGTGATCGTCATGGACGAGACGCGCTGCATGGTGAAGTCGCTGCTGCGGTTGTCCTATTTCTATTACGAGGAATCCTGCGGTCAATGCACCCCTTGCCGCGAGGGCACCGGCTGGCTCTACCGCATGGTTGATCGTATCGAGCACGGCAAGGGCCGCAACGAAGACCTCGACCAGTTGAATCGTGTCGCCGACAACATCCAGGGCCGCACGATCTGCGCGCTGGGGGATGCCGCAGCGATGCCGGTGCGGGCGTTCATCAAGCATTACCGTGACGAATTCCAATATCACATCGACCACAAGAAGTGCCTGGTCGCGCCCTATGTCTAACGCGATGCGATTGCCCCTCTCCCCCGTCCCCTCTGCTTCGCGGCAAGTGTTCCCTTGTCCCGATGGAAGAGGGGAGATTATTGAGCATGTGCCATGCTAGAAATTGAGTTGGACGGCAAGTTGATGGAAGTGGCTGAGGGCAGCACGGTCATGGACGCCGCGCATCAGGCCGGCATTTTTGTGCCGCACTTCTGCTATCACAAGAAACTGTCGATCGCCGCGAACTGCCGCATGTGCCTGGTGCAGGTCGAGAAGGCACCGAAACCGCTGCCGGCCTGCGCGACGCCGGTGACCAACGGCATGAAGGTGTGGACGCATTCGGATGCAGCGGTCAACGCGCAGAAGGGCGTCATGGAGTTCCTGCTGATCAACCATCCGCTCGATTGCCCGATCTGCGATCAGGGCGGCGAATGCCAGTTGCAGGATCTGGCGGTGGGTTACGGCGGCAGCGGCTCGCAATACGAAGAAGACAAGCGCGTGGTGAACAACAAGAATCTCGGCCCGCTGATTTCCACCGATATGACGCGCTGTATCCACTGCACGCGTTGCGTGCGCTTCGGTCAGGAAATCGCCGGCATCATGGAATTGGGCATGATCGGCCGCGGCGAGCATGTTGAAATCATCACTTTTGTCGGCAAGACCGTCGATTCGGAGCTGTCGGGTAACGCCATCGACTTGTGCCCGGTCGGTGCGCTGACATCGAAACCGTTCCGCTACAGCGCCCGCACCTGGGAGCTGACGCGCAAGCCTTCGATCAGCCCGCACTGCGGCCTCGGTTCCAATCTGACGGTGCAGGTGAAGCAGAACCGCGTGATGCGCGTGCTGCCGCGCGACAACGAAGCCGTCAATGAGTGCTGGTTGTCGGACAAGGACCGGTTTTCGTATGAAGCGCTGAATGCGGAAACCCGCATGCCCAAGCCGATGCTGCGCAAGGGCGCGGCGTGGCAGGAAGTGGACTGGCCGGTAGCGCTGGAGTTCATTGCCAAAGAACTGCAGCGTATCAAGGGCGCGCATGGCGCGGCCGCTGTTGGCGCGCTGGCGACGCCGCATCAGACGCTGGAAGAAATGCACCTGCTGCAGAAACTGCTGCGGGGCTTTGGTTCAGGCAACGTTGATTTCCGGCTGCGCCAGGCGGATTTCAGCGGTGACGGCAAGCTCGCCGGTATCCCGTGGCTGGGCATGAACATCGCCGATATCGGCACGCTGGACCGCGTGCTGGTGATCGGCTCGACGTTGCGCAAGGATCATCCGCTGCTTGCGCACCGGTTGCGCCAGTCCACAAAAAAACGCACCGAACTCAACCTGATTCATGCGGTCGATGATGATCTGCTGATGCGCGTCGCCAACAAGGCCATCGTCGCGCCAAGACTGCTGCCGCAGACGCTGGCACAGGTAGTGAAAGCAGCCGCAGAACTGAAAAATGTCGCGGTACCGGAGGCGGTGCGCGCGGCAGTGGCCGCTGTTGTGGTCAGCGACGCAGCGCAGCGCATTGCCGCCAGCCTCGTTGCCGGTAAACAGCCAGGCGTGTTTCTCGGCGACTTCGCACAGCAGCATCCGGCCGCCGGTGAATTGCATGCGCTGGCACAGGCGCTGGGAGCAGTACTCGGTTGCCCGTTCGGTTTTCTCGGCGAAGCGGCCAACAGCGTCGGCGGTTATGTCGCCGGCTGTGTGCCCACCGGCAAGATCACAGGCAAAAACGCGCGGCAGATGATGGAAACGCCGCTGAAGGCGTACCTGCTGCTCGGCGTCGAGCCGGAACTCGACATGTATAACCCGCGGCAGGCGATGGCGGCGCTGAAACAGGCAGAGCTCGTGGTTGCGCTGAGCCCGTTCCAACATCGCGCCACTGAATATGCGCATGTGCTGCTGCCGATTGCGCCGTTTAGCGAAACCGCAGGCACGTTCATCAGCACCGAAGGCCGCGTGCAGACTTTCGCCGGCGTGGTGCAGCCGCTGGGTGAGACGCGCCCGGCGTGGAAAGTGCTGCGTGTGCTGGGCAATCTGCTCGGTGTCGCCGGCTTCGAGCACGATGGTGCTGATGATGCGCAGCGCGAAGCACTCCATGGCAAGACTGAAATATTCAATAAAAACAATGAGTTAAATAATAATCTCGGCACGCTGTCCATTGCCGGCAGCGGTGTTGCGCGGATTGCAGAAACGCCGATCTACGCCGCCGATGCGCTGGCGCGCCGCGCGCCCGGCCTGCAAAAAACCCGCGACGCGCAGCCACCGACAGCAACGATGAATCGCGTGCTGGCCGATCAACTGGCATTGCGCGACGGCGATTTTGTGCGCGTGATGCAGGACGGCGGTGAGGCGACCGTGCCCTACGCCATCGACGACAAACTGCCCGCCGGTTGCGTGCGTCTTGCCGCAGCGTGTCCGGAAACCGCAGAGCTCGGTGCTGCTGCCGCGCCGCTGACGGTCGAACGCGTCGCTCAGACACAGAAGGCGACCGCGTAATGCTCGATACGCTGCTCGCCTATCCGCAAACATTGCTCGGCCCGCTGTGGCCGGTGGTGTGGACGCTGGTGAAGATCATGCTGATCGTTGTGCCGCTGATGCTGTGCGTGGCCTACCTGACGCTGTGGGAACGCAAGATGATCGGTTTCATGCAGATCCGCATCGGCCCGAACCGCACGACTTTTTTCGGCATTTCCTGGCTGGGCGGCTGGGCGCAACCCATCGCCGACGGCCTCAAACTGCTGGTCAAGGAAGTCATCATCCCGACCGGCTCGAACAAGTTCCTGTTCGTGCTTGCCCCGGTCATGGCGCTGGCGCCGGCGCTGGCCGCCTGGGCGGTGATTCCGTTTTCGCCGGAACTGATCCTGTCGAATATCGACGCCGGCCTGCTCTACCTGATGGCGATGACCTCGCTCGGCGTTTACGGCATCATCATTGCCGGTTGGGCGTCCAATTCCAAATACGCGTTTCTCGGCAGCCTGCGTTCGGCAGCGCAGATCGTGTCGTATGAAATCGCCATGGGTTTCTCGCTGGTCGGCGTGCTGATGGCGGCGCAAAGCCTGAATCTTGCCGACATCGTCAGGGCCCAGCAAAGCGGGGCCGGGCTGTTCGGCTGGTTCTGGCT
>JANNHN010000209.1:0-2894 GCA_031404395.1 Betaproteobacteria bacterium | reverse complement strand
TTTCGCCTGCAACGTAAGCACGCACGTGCCTTCGCTACCCACTAGCGCGCGAGCTACGTTGAAGCCATTCTCCGGCAGCAACTGGTCGAGGTTGTAGCCGGACACGCGGCGTTTTATTTTAGGGAAACGGGCGCGGATCAGGTCGGCGTATTTGTCGCGCAGCGCACGCAACCGGCCGTAGATTTCGCCGCGGCGGCCGCCGGCGCGGATGATGTGCACCAGCTCGTCCTCGCTGGTCGGGCCGACGGTCAGGCGCAGGCCGTCGCAGGTGATGATGTCGAGACTTTCGATGTTATCGACGGTCTTGCCGGCCATCACCGAGTGTGCGCCGCAGGAATTGTTGCCGATCATGCCGCCCAGCGTGCAGCGGCTGTGGGTGGCCGGATCGGGGCCGAACGTCAGACCGTGTTTTTCTGCGGCGTTGCGCAACGTGTCGCAAACAGCGCCCGGTTCCACTCGCGCGGTGCGCGCGACCGGATCGATTGCCAGCACCCGATTCAGGTATTTCGAAGTGTCGATGACTACGGCAACGTTGACGCACTGACCATTTTGCGACGTGCCGCCGCCGCGCGGCAGGATGGGCACGCCGTGTTCGCGGCAGATATCCAGCGTCGCTACGATGTCTTCGATGCCGCGCGGGATCACCACGCCGATGGGAATCTGCCGGTAGTTCGAGGCGTCGGCGGAATAGGCGGCGCGTGCGCCGGTATCGAAACGGACTTCCCCGGTAATGCGTCGCGCAAGCTGCTCGGCCAGCACCGCAACATCAGTTGCAGCAGCCAGCGGGCGGTGGCCGTCCACTAGGGTGTTCAATTCAACTCCGGATTTACAGCAGGAAATTGCAGAGGCCCGATTGTAGCTTGAGCGGCGCGCCGCAATAAAAGCACAGACTAAACAATAACTTGCGTAAAATCCACGGGTAAGGATAGCGTTAAAATAAACAAATAAAACAATGGGTTATCATGTTTTATGCAAGCGCTTGCACGATGTGGATCGGCGGCGTATTATGCGTGTCCGCCGGTTGAGTTGCCAACCGGTCGGACAGGGTTTCCAATGTCACAGTCGTTGCACGCGCCACTCATGGCGCGGCACGTTTTATTCCGGAGGAGAGATTCCATGAATACGATGGCAGACAGCAAGAATATCGCCAAGGCTTCCGCAGCCGGCGGCAAAGTGCGCATGACCCCGTCTGAAGCTTTTGTCGAGACGCTGGTGGCGCAGGGCGTGAAGGATACCTTCGGCATCGTCGGTTCTGCCTATATGGATGCTCACGACCTGTTTCCGCTGGCCGGCATCCGCTTTCTTTCGGTGGCGCATGAACAAAATGCTGCGCACATGGCCGATGGTTATTCGCGCGTTACCGGCAAGCACGGTGTATGTATTGCGCAGAACGGTCCCGGCATCACCAATTTTGTCACCGGCATTGCCGCAGCCTACTGGGCGCACTCGCCGGTAGTCTGCATTACGCCGGAATCGGGCAGCCTGAGCATGGGCTTGGGCGGCTTCCAGGAAACCGAGCAGATGCCGATTTTCTCGAAAATCACCAAATGGCAGGTGCATATCAATTCACCGCTGCGCATGGCCGAACTGACTGCACGCGCGTTTGACATTGCCATGGCCGAGCGCGGCCCGGTGCAGGTCAACATTCCGCGCGATTATTTTTATGGTGAGGGCGATTACGACATTCCGCAGGCGCGCAAGCTGGAACGCTCCGCCGGCGGACCGGAGTCGCTGGATGCTGCAGCACGCATGCTGGCCAAAGCCAAGTTCCCGGTGATCCTCTCCGGCGGCGGCGTGATCATGTCCAGCGGCATCAAGGAATGCGCAGCACTCGCCGAGTATCTGACGGCGCCGGTGGTCAATTCGTATCTGCATAACGATTCGTTCCCGGCCAGCCATCCGCTGTCGTGCGGCCCGCTGGGTTATCAGGGATCGAAGGCGGCGATGAACATCATTGCCAAGGCCGACGTGGTGCTGGCGCTGGGTTCGCGACTGGGGCCCTTCGGCACGCTGCCGCAGCACGGACTCGACTACTGGCCGAAGAACGCGAAAATCATTCAGGTCGATACGGATTCACGCATGCTGGGCCTGGTCAAGAAGACCACGGTCGGCATTTGCGGTGACGCGAGGCTGGCGGCGATTGCGCTGCTCGAGCGCGTGAAGGGCATTACCAAACTGACGCAGAACAAGGCGCGTCTCGCCGAAGTGCAAAAAGCGAAAAAAGCCTGGACCGAAGAACTCGAAAAATGGCCTTCGCCCAATACCAAAACGCGGATCGGTCCGCGGCAGGCGCTGGCGGCGCTGGCACGCGCCATGCCGAAAAACGCGATGGTGTCCACCGACATCGGCAACGTCTGTTCGGTCTCGAACAGCTATTTGCATTTCGAGACGGCGCCGTCGTTCCTTGCGGCCATGAGTTTCGGCAATTGCGGTTATGCCTTCCCCGCGGCGATGGGCGCCAAAGTCGGCCGTCCTGATCGTCCGGCGATCGCTTATGTGGGTGACGGTGCCTGGGGCATGAGTCTCAACGAGGTGATGACCTGCGTGCGCGAGAAAATTCCTGCTGTCGCGGTGGTGTTCAACAACGGCCAATGGGGCGCGGAGAAAAAGAATCAGGTCGATTATTTCGACAACCGCTTCCTCGGCACCAACCTGCAGAATCCGAACTTTGCCGACGTTGCCGAAGCCATGGGCGCGCAGGGCCTGACCGTGGAGCACGTGGATGAGGTGGGCGATGCGCTGCGCGCGGCGGTGCGTTCGAACAAACCGACGGTGATCAACATGATGCTGACGCAGGAACTGGGCGATCCGTTCCGGCGTGACGCTTTCCGCCAGCCACAGCGCCTGTTGTCCAAGTACCGCAAACACAGCGCGAAGCAGTATCGTTGACCGCG
>JANNHN010000208.1:0-1839 GCA_031404395.1 Betaproteobacteria bacterium | reverse complement strand
CGCAACTGTATTAATATCGGGGCGCGAGGACGCATTGCCGATGGTCGTCACCGATAGTCCTGGAGAAAATGGCAGTGCGCACGGCGCGGCATGCTGGTCTCTGTATCAAGCCCCGTAGTGTCCTTGAGGGCAGGCTGGTGGAATACCCGCTGTCCTGTGATGAATGATTGCATTTGATTCTGGAGCGTTGATGAAGACTGCAACAAGCCGCGTACGCGGTGTGGAACACGATATCGTGCAGATGCCGCAGGCCGGCGACAAGGCGCCGTACTACGAGCCGCAGGCCAACGAGGTTGCAATATTCGAGGCGGCCTACAAGCGCCGCCTGCCGGTGATGCTGAAGGGCCCGACGGGCTGCGGCAAGACGCGTTTCCTCGAATTCATGGCGTTCCAGCTGCAGCGTCCGCTGGTCACGGTGTCCTGCCACGAGGATCTGACGAGTTCCGATCTGGTCGGGCGCTTTCTGCTCGAAGGTTCGGACACGGTTTGGCACGATGGCCCGCTGACGCGCGCAGTGAAGGTCGGCGCGATCTGCTACCTCGATGAAATCGTCGAAGCCCGCACTGATTCGACCGTGATCATCCATTCGCTGACTGACCATCGCCGCAAGCTGACCGTCGAGAAAAAAGGCCAGGAAATCGACGCGCATGAGGATTTCATGCTGGTGATTTCATACAACCCCGGTTATCAGACGGTGTTGAAGGATCTGAAACCTTCGACCAAGCAGCGCTTTATTGCGATCAATTTCGATTTCCCACCGGAGGAAGTCGAGCGCAAGATTCTGGTCAGGGAAGTGCCGGGTACCAAGCCGGAGGTTGCGCAACAACTGGTGGCTATCGGCCGCAAGGCGCGGCTGCTGAAGGATCACGGCCTCGAGGAATCGACTTCGACGCGCGCGCTGGTCTATGCTGCGAGCATGATGATCGCGGGGCTCGATCCGGTCGCGTCCTGCCAGGTGGCGATGGTCAATCCGATTACCGATGACATCGAGTTGGCGGATGCGCTCATGGAAATCGTGCAGGCGCACTTCACCTAGCGCCGGTTTCGCGCGTCCCGCATGGCCTACACCCCCGCCGTCGAGCAGGCGGTCAATCAGCTGAAGCAACTGAGCGCCGTCGCGCATCGCGAAGCCGAAGCGGTGCTGCCGGCGATAGCGTGCCACGGCGAGGACATTGCGCTGCAGTGGCTGGCTGCCTGCGCCGCGCTGTTCAGTTTTGAGCGTGACGCCGGCCGTGCTTTTATTCGCGGCAGCCTCGAAGCCGAGCAGGTCTCCGAAACCGTGTTGCCGTGGACAGCACAGGCGCTGGCATTCATGAAGTGGCGCACGTCGTGGCGTGCGCTCGAAGGTTTCATGGCCAATGTCGCCCGCGCCTATGGTTCGCTCGGCCATGCCGGCGAGCAGCGCTGGGCGGACATCGGTTTTAGCTGGTGTGCACGGCAGATTGAAAGCGGCGCGGCGTATTTCTCAACGCCGGTGCTGGATCTTGCAGGGCGCCACGGCGGCATCACTGCCATCGAACAACTGGCGGTGCCGGCGGATGAACTGTTCGAGTCGCGCAAGCTGATGTTGTCCACCTATCTGCCCGGCGCGATTCGCGTGCGCAATTTGCTCGGCGCGCAGGCCATCCTGCCGTGGGCTTCGCGCGGCGCCGACATCATGCAGTCGGGTCGGGCAAGAGGGGAGGCTTATTTTCGGCTTGAATCCGAAGAAAGCCTGTCGCTGCTGCTGGAACATCTGCCGGGTTACCGGCTGACTGACCGCAACCGGCTGTTGGCGATATTGCTGGATGTCTGGTTCGGCGGCGCATTCGATCTGAAGGAGAGTGCATGGTCGCCGGA
>JANNHN010000207.1:0-2390 GCA_031404395.1 Betaproteobacteria bacterium | reverse complement strand
GACAACATCACCGCCAACGCGATCGCGCCGATCACCACGCTGACGCCGCGCGTCGCGGCGCTGCGTACAGAAGCCGACATCGAGCGCATCGCGTCACAGGTGCCGCTGCGCCGGCTGGCGGTTCCCGACGATCATGCGCAGGCCATGCTGTTCCTCGCCTCGGATGGCGCGGCGTATATCAACGGGGTGGTGCTGGATGTGAATGGCGGACGGGTGATGATGTAGGCGAATCCCCGTTACGCCCAATCCCTCACCCCAACCCTCTCCCGGAGGGAGAGGGAGAAAACGGACATAATTCACTGTCGTGAATTATGGAAAGATCAATCACCAGCGGCCGCTCATCTTCCAAAAAGTCCCTTCAGCGCTTTCAGTCCTTCCTGCACCGGATCAATTGCCGGCGCGCTCTGACCGCTCTCCTGCGGCGCACTGCTATCGGCACCGCTGCTGCGCGAGCGTGACGCACCGCCGCCGCCCATGCCTTCTTCGCCGAGCATGGCGCTGGTCGTGGACTTCAACCGCACCTTGACCGCCCATTCCTGATCCCAGGTGATTTTCGGATCCTGCGGGCGCGGCGGATGGGCAAAATTGGCCTCCTCGCCGTACGCAATGAAACGCACGAAGGCCGACGGCGCGGCAGCAACAAACTGTGCCGACGCCGTGCATTCGGTGGTCGAGGCCGGCATCACGACTTTTTCGCGGATCAGGCGCGCGACTTCGGACGGCGCCAGCCAGTTCATCAACTGCTCGCCGAATTCGCGGGTATTGCTGGAACTCCAGAACACCATGTCCTCATTGCCGCTGCTGCCCATCGCCGTGGCGAAATAGCCGTGCGCGTTGGCGACGCTGTTCCACGACATGCTCATGCTGCCGCCGCCCGACTTTTTCATTGCAAGATTCACCGGTTCCATGAAGTCGTATTTCTCCACCAGTGAAAACCGGATGTCGGGCGAATAATTACCCTTGATCGCATGATCGCCGCGCAGACTGCCGTCGCCCGCCACGCGGGTAGAGTCGCGCTGATTGGGCCAGTCACCATAGGTGCGGCTGCGCGCCGGTGACGGCCCGCGCTGCACGTTGACGCGCCGGTTGAGCAAGCCCTGCGGCACGTCGCCCTGCGCCATTTTGGCGAAGTCGATGATGTACGGCTGACCGGGACCAGCTTTCTCGCCGCAACCCCAGAAAATCAGCATGCGCCCGCGCGGCTTCTCGAAATTCTCCGGCATGCCGTCTTCGCGCGGTTCGCGCCGCGGCTTTTGCGGCGTCTCCAGCGGCAGGCTGGCGCCCATCTTGAGCCCCGGCGGAATTTCATGCGCGGCTGCCGGCGTGCCGCCGGCCGTGCGCTGCGCACCGAGCTCGAGCCGCATCGAGCGATTGGCGCCGCTGCCGGCACCGCCGCCCAGCATCATGCGGCCGATGTCCATCATCGACGGACCTTCGCCGCCGCCACCCATGCCGCCCATCGGCAGACCTGAAGAAGTATCGATACTCATCCAGTAAGTGGCAATCGGCGGATTGACTTTTTGTTGCTGCGCGGAGGCAACGGTCGCAACAATTGCACAAGAGGCAAACACTGCAGCGGCAATACAGGTGGAAGATTTCACGGCGGACTCCTGATCAGTACGTTGATGTAAAACCCGGGGGCGGGCCGGCAATCACGGATACGCGTTCTGCGCGCGGCCAGTGGTGAGAAAAATATAATAGCTGCTGATGAACAAATTCATCCGGTAATAATTGCGGATGTCTTTGTACTGCTCAAACCTGACGTTCTTGACGATGTCTTCCTTGCTCATGCCCTTGGCTACCGCCTCGCGCATGCCGCGGTCAAAGTCCTCCAGCATTCTGGCCTCGTGCAACACGTCCTGTTTGGCGCCGATGTCGCCGTGGCCGCCCAGATAAACGTCCACCTCCATCGCCGCAATTTTTCTGAGCAGCTCCACCCAGCCGGTCATCGACGGCGTGAACGACGGATTGGGCCAACTCTGTTTCGAAAACGGCCCGCCGGCGAACAGCACGCGCTCTTTCGGGAAACGCACGAACGTGTCGCCGGGATTCTGCCCGGCGCCGAGGTACAACAACTCCACGGTGCGCCCGCCGAGGTTCAGCGTCAGCGTGGAATCAAAAGTCACATCCGGCGGCACCAGTTTTACGGCTGCCGGATCGAACTGGCGCTGCTTGAAGTAGCCCTGGCGGCGTTTCATTTCAAGCCCGTAATGGCTTTGCATCATGCCGGCCGTGTCGCGGTGAGCAATGATGGTCGCGCCTTCGCGCTTGAACACCGAGTTGCCGAAGTAATGATCGCCGTGGGCATGCGTATTGACCACCCAGCGGATCGGTTTGTCGGTGGTTTTGCGGATTGCGGCCAGCAATTCTTCGGCGCGCTGCGGATGCTG
>JANNHN010000206.1:0-2295 GCA_031404395.1 Betaproteobacteria bacterium | reverse complement strand
ATCACGTTGAAGATCAGCGCATGGCGCATGAACGGGATGTCTTTTTTGATGCGGAAGAATTCCATGTTGGTCTCTTGTTTGCCTTGTGTCCGGGCCTACTTGACCTGCGCCGCGGGCTTCCACACCTGCCCGATGGAGATTTTGTCCAGCTTGCGGCGGCTGCCGTACCAGAGATTGACAATGCCGCGCGAAACCACCACCGCGCTGAACATCGAGGTCAATATCCCCAGGCAATGCACCACCGCAAAGCCGCGCACCGGGCCGGAACCGAATGCCAGCAATGCAATGCCGGCAATCAGCGTGGTGACGTTGGAATCGAGAATCGTCGCCCATGCGCGCTCGTAACCGGCATGCAGCGCGGCGTGCGGCGTGTTGCCGTTGCGCAGTTCCTCGCGGATGCGCTCGTTGATCAGCACGTTGGCGTCAATCGCCATGCCCAGCGCCAGTGCAATCGCCGCTATGCCCGGCAGCGTCAGCGTCGCCTGCAATATCGACAGCAAGGCGATCAGGAACAGCAGGTTGGCGCCGAGCGCAATGATGGAAATAACGCCGACCAGCCCGTAGTAGGCGATCATGAACAGCGCGATCGCGGCAAAACCCATCCACATCGACTGGAAACCGATCTTGATGTTCTCGGCGCCCAGCGACGGTCCGATGGTGCGCTCTTCAATGATTTCCATCGGCGCCGCCAGCGCACCCGCGCGCAGCAGCAGTGACACGTCCTTGGCTTCCATGGTGGTCATGCGGCCGCTGATCTGCACGCGCCCGCCGCCGATTTCAGTACGGATCACCGGCGCCGTCACCACCTCGCCCTTGCCGCGCTCGAACAGCAGTATGGCCATGCGTTTGCCGACATTCTCGCGGGTCACCTGCTGGAAAATGCGCGCGCCGGCGCCATCGAGGTTGATATGCACCGCCGGCTCGCCCGTCTGGCCGTCGAAACCGGGCTGCGCGTCGTTGATGCGCTCGCCGGTCAGCACCACCTGCTTCTTCACCAGCACCGCCTGGCCGTTGCGCTCGTAGTACAACTCGGTGCCGAACGGCACCTGGCCCGCCTTGGCCTGCGCCAGGCCGGCGACGTCGCCATGCTCCTCATCGACCATGCGCACTTCCAGCGTCGCGGTGCGGCCGAGAATGTCCTTGGCCTTGGCCGTGTCCTGCACGCCAGGCAACTGCACCACCACGCGGTCAGCGCCCTGCTGCTGGATGATCGGCTCGGCCACGCCCAGTTCGTTGACGCGATTCCTGAGCGTGTTGATGTTCTGCTGCAATGCGGATTCCTGCGTCTTGCGCTGCGCTTCGATCCTCAGGCTGCCGCTGATGCGGAACTCGCCGGCGTCGTCCGTGGCACTCAGTTCAAGATCCGGCATGTTTTTGGCAATGCTCAACAACGCCTTCTGCCGCGTCGCTGCGTCACGGAAGCGCACCGTGATCTGCTGGCCGTCGCGCGAAATTCCGGAATACTGAATGCGCTGCTCGCGCAGTGAGCCGCGTATGTCGTTGGTAAATGCTTCCATTTTCTTGGTCAGCGCCGATTTCATATCGACCTGCATCAGAAAATGCACACCCCCGCGCAGATCCAGACCCAGATACATCGGCAGCGCGCCGATCGAAGTCAGCCACTGCGGGCTGCGCGACAGCAGATTCAGCGCCACCACGTAGTCCTCGCCCAGTGCAGTCTGTACAGCGTCTTTGGCTTTCAACTGATCGTCGGTGGTGGAGAAGCGCGCCTTGACGCTGGTGGCATCAAGCGCGATGCCTTCGGGCTTCAGCGCCGCCTTTTGCAGCGCCTGCTCGACCCGCGTCATCAACGCGGTATCCACCTTCAGGTTGCTGCGCAGCGGTGACACCTGTACTGCCGGCACCTCGCCATAGAAATTCGGCACGGTATAGAGCAGACCACCCACCAGGGCAGCAGCGATCAGCAGATACTTCCAGAGCGGGTAGCGATTCATTTAAAGGTCGTGAAGGAGTGAAGGGATGAAGGAGTGAAGGAGTGAAGGGGTAACCGAGTCACCAGTGACGAAAGAGCGAAGTCATTCCCCCTCCTTCACCCATTCACATCTTCACGCATTCACTGTTTTCACTAAATGTGTTTAATGGTGCCCTTGGGCAACACGAACAGGATGGCCGGCCGCTGCACCTGGATTTCAACATTGACAGCAATGACAACGCTGACATATTGCTCATCGACCTTGCTGACGCGTCCGACGACGCCGCCGGCGGTGATGACTTCGTCGCCCTTCTGCAGACCCTCGATCATGGTCTTGTGCTCTTTCGCACGCTTCATCTGCG
>JANNHN010000205.1:0-13513 GCA_031404395.1 Betaproteobacteria bacterium | reverse complement strand
ACGCAGCTGGAGTGCGCGGGGTCGGCCACGGCGTCCAACCGTTCGCTCCAGTGGCGCGAGAAAGTGATCGAGCCGATGTTTGAATCGCGCACCGACCACATGATCATGTACCAGCTCGCGCAGAAGTTCGGCTACGCCAAGGAGTTCACCGCGAAGATCAAGCTCAGCAAGGGCAAAGGCGGCATGGACGAGCCCGATATGGAGGACACGCTGCGCGAAATCAACCGTGGCGTCTGGACCATCGGCTACACCGGGCAGTCACCCGAGCGGCTGCAGGCGCACATGCGCAACATGCATGTGTTCGACGTCAAGACATTGCGCGCCAAGGGCGGCAAGGATGCCAAAACCGGTTACGTTCTGGACGGCGACTATTACGGTCTGCCGTGGCCGTGTTACGGCAACGCCGCGCTCAAGCACCCGGGCTCGCCGAATCTGTATGACACCTCGAAACACATGATGGATGGTGGGGGTAATTTCCGCGCCAATTTCGGTGTCGAAAAGGATGGCGTCAATCTGCTGGCTGAGGATGGTTCGCATTCCAAGGGCGCCGACCTGACTACCGGTTACCCGGAACTTGACCACGTATTGCTGAAAAAGCTCGGCTGGTGGGATGAGTTGACCGAAGACGAGAAAAAACTCGCCGAAGGCAAGAACTGGAAAACGGACTTGTCCGGCGGCCAGATCCGTGTGTTCATGAAGAACCACGGCTGCCATCCTTTCGGCAACGCCAAGGCGCGCGCCGTGGTGTGGAACTTCCCGGATGCCGTGCCGCTGCATCGCGAGCCTTTGTACAGCCCGCGCCCGGATCTGATCGATAAATACCCGACGCACGCCGATCAGAAGAACCGCTGGCGCGTGCCGGTGCTGTTCAAGACCGTGCAGGACGCCAACAAGGATGCCGTCAAGCAGTTCCCGCTGATCATGACCAGCGGCCGCCTGGTGGAATACGAAGGCGGCGGCGACGAAACCCGGTCGAATCCGTGGCTGGCGGAACTGCAGCAGGAGATGTTCGTCGAGATCAATCCGAAGGATGCGAACGATCGCGGCGTGCGTAACAACGAGTACGTCTGGGTTGAAACACCGGCGCCATCCAAACCCCGACTGAAGGTCAAGACGCAGATCACCGAGCGCGTGGCTCCCGGCACGGTATTCCTGCCGTTCCATTTTGCGGGATGGTGGCAGGGCGAGGATATGAAGAAGTTCTACCCGGAAGGCGCTGCCCCGCTGGTGCGCGGCGAAGCGGTGAACACGGCGACTACATATGGTTACGACATCGTAACCATGATGCAGGAAACCAAAACCACGCTTTGCCAGGTAGCCAAGGCATAACCACCAGATCCCCGCTAGGAGAACAATATGGCCAGAATGAAATTCCTGTGTGATGCCGAGCGCTGCATCGAGTGCAACGGGTGCGTGACCGCATGCAAGCAAGAGCATGAGGTGCCCTGGGGTGTGAACCGCCGGCGCGTAGTGACGCTGAACGACGGGTTGCCCGGTGAAAAATCCATCTCGGTTGCCTGCATGCATTGTTCCGATGCGCCGTGCATGGCGGTATGTCCGGTGGACTGCTTCTACAAAACCTCCGAAGGCGTGGTGCTGCATGACAAGGATCTGTGCATAGGCTGCGGCTACTGCTTCTATGCCTGCCCGTTCGGCGCACCGCAATTCCCGCAAGATGGCGCGTTTGGCTTGCGCGGCAAGATGGACAAATGCACATTCTGTGCCGGCGGGCCGGAGCAGGATAATTCGGATGCTGAATTCAAGAAATACGGCCGCAATCGTCTGGCCGAGGGCAAGCTGCCGGCCTGTGCCGAAATGTGTTCAACCAAGGCGCTGCTGGGCGGTGATTCCGACGTGATTGCCGACATCTATCGCAACCGCGTCCTCA
Organism: Betaproteobacteria bacterium; assembly: GCA_031404395.1. GTDB lineage: Bacteria > Pseudomonadota > Gammaproteobacteria > Burkholderiales > SG8-41. The sequence goes on along the minus strand of JANNHN010000205.1, from coordinate 11,625 downwards.
AGCGCGGCAAGGGCTCCGAGGTCTGGGGTTGGGGCACGGCCTACGGCAAGCCGGAAAAAGGAGCAACGCCACCCGCCGGAGCAAAATCATGAGAAATCTCCTGATTGCAGGCGTGGCGGCCGGCCTTGCACTGGGGGTGGCCGGTTGCGGCGAGCAGTCACAGGTGACCGTGTACAAGCAGGGGCAGTATCAGGGTAAACCCGACAGCCGCCCCTGGGAGAACGCCCAGTTCAAGAGCGACAAAACGGCGTGGGAGACGGCAATCAAAGCACGCAACAACGGCCAGAACGAGTACAGCCGTACCGTCTCTAATTAGAATACAGGAGGAGGTAATGCGCGTGAGCATGAAACAGTGGTTCGCGGCGCTGACGGTCGTCGGGATGTGCGCAGTTTCACCCCAGACGGTCGTGGCAGCCGATGCCGCCAGCGCACAGCAGCAGCAGGTGGAACGGCAGACCACGCAACCCGGCAACAATGCGCCGTTCTGGGGAGACGTCCGCAGCGGCGAAAATCAGTACCAGACTACACAAGTGCGCGGCATCGAGTCGGGTGTGCTGATGCAGACTGCCGGGGAAACCTGGCGGCAATTGCGCAACGGCCCAATTACCATCTACGGCGGCTGGCTGATTGTGCTGATGATGGCGGCGATCGGCATCTTTTACAAACTGAAGGGTCCGATCAAGCTGCACGAAAAGTCGAGCGGGCGACAGTTGCTGCGCTTCGGGTCATGGGATCGCATGGTGCACTGGGGTGCAGCCATCAGTTTTGTGCTGCTGGCCGTGACCGGCATCATCATTCTGTTCGGCAAACACATCCTGCTGCCCATCATCGGCTACACGCTGTTCGCCTGGCTCGCCATACTCGCCAAGAACATCCATAACTTCGTCGGCCCGGTATTCGCGTTTTGCACGATTTTGCTGTTCGTGACGTTCGTGAAAGACAATCTGCCCAAAATGGAGGACTTCCAGTGGTTCGCCAAGGCAGGCGGGTTGTTCTCGGGGCAGCATGTGCCTTCGGGGCGCTTCAATGCGGGCGAAAAATCATGGTTCTGGCTTGGCGTTACGCTGCTCGGCGTGGTGGTCAGCGTGACGGGTTTCATCCTGAATTTCCCCAACTTCGAGCAGGGCCGTGCACTGATGCAGCTGGCCAACGTGATCCACGCCATTGCAGCAGTGGTGTTCATGACCTTGGCGCTGGGCCACATCTATATGGGCACGCTGGGTGTGGAAGGCGCTTATGAGTCCATGCGCACCGGCTATGTGGATGAGGTCTGGGCCAAGGAGCATCACGAACTCTGGTATCAGGAGGCGATTCGGCAAAACAAGGGAGGTGGTGCCGCCAAGCCGGCAACTGCATCCGCACTCAAGGAGGGATGGAAGCTATGAACGCACCCAAACTATGGAAACTGATCCCGGCTGTGCTGACTTGTTGCGTGGTCGGTCTGGCTTCGGCCAAGCTGCCGGCGCCGCCGCCCGCTGATCCAGTCAAAGCCGAGGAAGCCAAGAAAAAAGCCGCAGATACGGCGAAAAAAGACGGGGAGTTGCTGGCGAAATCCCAGGATCGCGCCGTCGATCTCTACAAGAAGCAAAACAAGACGACTGCGGCGAAAAAATAATCAGTCTCAATTCGCATAAAAAAGCCCGGGGAGCCCCGGGCTTTTTATTGTGAATTCACTACTGTGGAGGCGGAGTTAACAATAATTATTTATAAATAAAAACAAATAGTTATATTACTTTTCCAATACTTTGCTCGAGCAAGGCCCAAGCCTCGGCGCCGACGATGTTTTGCCAGCGCTGATAAAAACCTGCATCGGCAAGCCGTCGGCGGAAACTGTCCTGATCTACTACTGTCGTGGTCATGCCCCAGCCGGCCAGTTTTGCTTCAAGCGCCCGGTTCAGGGCATCGGTATGTGCACGCTGCCGTGCCACATGTTTGCGTGCGATGGCTTCTACGGTTTGCTGCATTTGAGTCGGCAATTGTTCCCAGAACTTCAGGCTGGCCATCATGTTAAAACCCGACCACATGTGATAACTCAGGCTGATGTGGTGCGTGACTTCATGCAGGCGCAGCGCTTCCGTCACTGAAAGCGGATTTTCCTGCGCGTCCACCTCACGGTTTTTCAGCGCGTCATGCAGTTTGAGCACGTTTACTTCAACCGGTATGGCGCCCAGACTGCGAAAGGCATCCGCAAACATTTTGCCTTCGGGGATGCGGATGCGCAGGTTTTCAAGATCGGCGGCAGAATGTATCGGGCGATCCACGGTAGAAATATGGCGGAAGCCATTTTCCATCAATCCATAGGGCAGGGCGTGGATGCCCAGAGGCCGCAGTTGCTGCCGCAGGTATGCTCCCAGCGGGCCGTCGAGCGTGGCATGTACCTGGGCGTGATCACGAAAGGCAAAGGGTAATCCCTGGATTTCCATTGCCGGTACCAGCGGCCCCAGGATGCCGCCCATCAGTACATAAAACTCGATTTTTCCGGCAATCAGCAGATCGACAATGGCCAGATGCGAGGAGGGCAAGCCTTCATTCTTGGCATGTACCGTGACGGACAATTGTCCTCCGGTCGCTTCACGCACTTCCTGCCACAAATCGACCAGGAATGGATGGACATGACTGTCCTGCGACAGATAGTGATATTGCCGCCCCTGCCATTGCGGAGCGCTCACGCCGGCAGCGCCGAGGCCATCAGCTCGGGAGAAATGCCTTCTGTCTCAGTATTGGAGAAATTCAATTCCACCTTGACGCCGTTCGGATCGAGCAGAAACAGCTGGAACAAGCCCTGATCGCTGACCATGCGTTTACTGAACTCGATTTTGTGGTGCTGCAGGTGTTCCATCATGTCGCGCAGACCGGTGCTGCGAAATGCCACGTGATCAACCACGCCGCTGCCGTGGGTCGCATCCGATTGCTGGCCGAGGTAGACCTTGCGATTTTCACTGATGTTTTTGCCACCCTGTGTCAGATGCACCACATCACGTTCACCGAGATACAGCCAGATGACGGGAAATTTGAAGTCCGGATGCGGGCCTTCGCGAAATCCCAGTACATTGACGTACCAGTCGCGTGTCGCCTGGAGATCGGCAGTCTGGATCAGGAAATGCTCTAGATGACTGAGGGGCATATTTGTCTCCTGCTTGCGAATTAAATCGGTGTCGCCTCTCCGGATTCAACGATGACCTGTTCCACCTCGCCGACGCCGGGCGCACGCCGGAATGCGGCCGCTGCCTGGTATTCCGGTGACTGGTGGCATTTTACCGCCTGCTCCAGCGTGGGAAATTCAATGACGACAAAACGATGGAAGCGGTCAGTGCCTTCCATGATTTGATATTTTCCGCCACGCGCGAGCACTTTGCCGCCGAATCTGACAATGATGCCGGGCACACGATCAGTATATTTCTTGTATTCCACAGGATCGTTGATTTTGCAGCGGGCAAGCCAGTAGGCAGGCATGTTTTTCGCGTCTCAGTGTTTATTTGGCAACCACGGCGCCCAAGTTTGGCAGCCAGGTGGCCAATTGCGGGTATGCGACGATAACCACGATCACGCAGAGCAGGCATATCCAGTACGGTATACAGCCCCTGAATATGTCGCCGAGCGAAGCTTCCTGCGGCAAAGCGGCTTTGACCGTAAACACGAGTATGCCGAAGGGGGCGTCAGCAATCCGGTTGCAATGGCGAGTATGCCGAGGATGGCGAACGCATGACTGCGGTTGTTGTTCTGGTATGGCAGCGTCCGCGTGGAGCATGCATCATCGGTAAATCCCGCAGACCTGTCAACAGTGCCGCGGCTGCGCTAACGGCATGGCTTGTCGCGCTCATGACTAATTGGTAGTGTCGCTGCCTCGTGACGCGGCCGTTACGCCAGCCGCATTGCATTTACAGGGAGAATCGTTCCATGAAAGCCAGTGCCATCCGTATCGAAAAACAAGGCGCACCTGATGTGATGCACTTGCAAAGCATTGAGGTTGCGGCGCCGGGCGCAGGAGAGGCGCTGTTGCGCCAAACCGCCATCGGCCTTAATTTCATGGACGTTTATCTGCGCGGTGGCCAGTATCCGTTAACCATGCCCAGCGGCATCGGCTGTGAAGGCGCGGGGGTGATCGAGGCCGTGGGTTCCGGTGTTACGGAATTCGCTAAGGGTGACCGCGTAGCCTATGGCGGCAGCGCGCCCGGCAGCTACGCTGATTTGCGGCTGATGCCCGCGGATCGGTTGGTGAAACTGCCGGCGGACATTTCAGAAGAACAGGCTGCGGCGATCCTGATGAAGGGCATGACTGTCGAATATCTGCTGCAACGCTGCTATCCGGTCAAGCGCGGTGAAATCGTATTGTTTCATGCGGCCGCGGGTGGCGTGGGGCTGGTTGCCGGGCAATGGGGCAAGGCGCTGGGTGCGACCATGATCGGTGTGGCTGGTGGCCCTGAAAAATGTGCGCTGGCGAAGGCGCACGGCTACGCACATGTGATCGATCGTAAAAAAGAAGACATTGCTGCGAGAGTCAAGGAAATCACCGGCGGCGTCGGCGTGCCCGTGGTGTATGACTCGGTGGGCAAGGAGTCATTCGACGCCTCGCTTAAATCGTTGGCGCCGCGCGGCTATTTCGTGTGCTTCGGCAGCACCACCGGTGCACCACCTCCCGTCGAGGCCGCGACGCTGCAAAAAATGGGATCGCTGTACTTTACGCGCCCGACCCTGGCAACTTATGTCGCCAGGCGTGACGATTTGGTGATGTCGGCCAATGCCGTGTTCGAGATGGTGCGCAAGGGCGCGGTGAAAGTGCATGTCGGCCAGCGTTACAAGCTGGGGGACGCGGCCAAGGCGCACGCCGATTTGGAAGCCGGCAAAACCCAAGGCTCATCGGTGATTACTGCCTGATAATTTCCGGCGGCAATCAGGTCAATTGGCTTTGAGGCCGGCTGTCTTCGCCAGCTTGGCAAAATCTTCCACGTGCCGGCGAAGATAGGCGTTGTAGTCATCCAGTGAGGCGCTGGCAACCAGCGGGATGCCGAGTCCATCGAAGCGGTTTTGCAGGGCGGGCACGGCAACGGCCTTGACTACTGCGTCACGCAGCTTCTCGAGGACGGGCCGCGGTGTTCCTGCGGGTGCAACCAGGCCATTGAAGGTGGTGTCTTCGAAGCCCTTGATGCCGGATTCGTCGATAGTCGGCAGATCCGGGAACAGCGGGGAGCGTTTCTTGCTGGTCACGCCCAGCGCACGCAGACGTCCGGACTTGATATAACCCGCTGATGTGCTGACCTGATCAAACATCAGCATGATGTGGCCGCCGACCAGGTCAGTCGTTGCGGGGGCGTTGCCTTTGTACGGGATATGCATCAATTTGATGCCGACGTGCTGGCTGAGCATTTCCGCGGCGATATGTCCCGTGGCGCCGTTGCCCGAGGATCCGTAAGTCAGTTCTCCCGGACGTTTTTTTGCCAGTGATATGAATTCCTTGAGGTTTTTGACCGGCAAAGACGGATTGACGACCAGCACCATCGGGATGTCGCAGGTCTGCGAGACGCCGGTGAAATCTTTCAATGGATCGTAACCAGCATTCTGGACAATGGCCGGCACCCGCGCAAAAGTATTGGCAATGGCAAGCAGCGTATAACCGTCCGCAGGCTGTGATTTTACGTACTGGGTGCCGACCAGAGCGCTCGCACCCGGGCGATTCTCCACCAGCACTTGCTGCCCCAGCAGTTTGCTCATCTGTTCGGCGACGCCACGCGCAACGATATCCACATTGCCGCCGGCAGCCAGCGGATTGATGATGCGCACCACTTTGTTGGGATAGGGGCCGGTCTGGCCCGCTGCCGGCAAGGCAGACAGGGCCAGCAGTCCGGCGGCGACGGCAATTGCGGCGTGTTTCATGAATCTCCTCCTTGAGTTTTTTTGATGACGGGCAATTGTGCGGCGATCGGTTGCCGCCGGCAAGTCAGACGCAAAAGTCAGGGCGCCACGCTGATGATGCGCCGCTGGTCGATTGATTGCAGCACGGCCTCGGTTACCGCAACCATGTAATGGCCTTCGTCACCGTCGGGCAGCAGGCTGCGCTGTCCGCGCACGTCGGCCTCGAACGCACGAACCTGCAAATCGTATGCAGGGCTGACCGGAAATTTTTCTTCAACCGTGCCCGACACGTCGCGGATGCGAATGACATGCTCTTTGGCGAAGCGCAGCGCTGAAGTGATCAGCGTGGCCTTGTCGCCTTCAATGATCAGGTTGTTTTCAGCGCTGCCGACTTCGCGGGTAGCCTTCGCCAGCGCGTGGCAATCGCCATCGAGGCGGCCGAGCACGGTCATGGTGTCGTCGGGCTTTTTGTCGCGGCGATCGGGATGGGTGAAGGCGGCGACTTCGACAAAACGCTGGCCGCTGACATACTGGATCAGGTCGAGCAGATGCACGCCGACATCGAACATGACGCCGCTTTGGGTGAAATCCTGACGCCAGGACACGCGTGCGCCTACGGCGGACGCCCGTTCCAGGGATATTTCGGCGAGCCGGCCAAGGCGGCCGGACAGCACGATCTCGCGGGCGCGGGTCACCGCAGCGTCGAGGCGGATCTGATGTGCGATACGCAGCACGACGCCGGCATTGCGGCAGGCAGGCAGCAGCCATTTCACGGGCATGATCCACGCGCATCGCAAACGGTTTCTCGCAAAGAATGTGCTTGCCGGCGCGTGCGGCTGCCAGCACGGCTTCGTAATGCAGCGCATTGGGTGTTGCAATGTAGATGGCGTCAACGTCGGGATTGCCGACCAGTCCGGCAAGGTCGTGGTGCGTGCGCGCGACACCGAATTTTTCGGCGAAAGCGCGTGTTTTCTCCGGCGTGCTGCCGAGGCAGGCGACGAGCCGGGAATCCGGGCTTTTGACAATGCCCGGCGCGACAAAATCGGTGGCGACCCAGCCCAGGCCGACCACGCCCCAGCGCAATGGCGCTTGTTTACTGCTCACAGTATTGCTCCCTGAATACGGTGTGCTGCCGTACCGGCGAATTCCAGTGACTGGATACTAGATGACACCTTCCATGACCTGCACATCAACCAGCGTACCAGGAGTGACATTGCCCTGTTCAATAGGCAGGATGATGAAGCAGTTGGCCTCCGACATGGAGCGCAGTATGCCGGAGCCTTGTTCGCCGGTAACGCGCACGCTCAGATTGCCGGCAGTGTCGCGCGTCAGGATGCCGCGCTGGAATTCGGTGCGCCCCGGTGCTTTTTTCAGGGTCGAAACGCAGGGGACTTTGAACACGGGCAGCGGATCAATGGGCTCGCGCCCCGACAGTTTCAGCAGTGCATCGCGCACGAACTGGTAAAAGGTCACCATCACAGACACCGGATTGCCGGGCAGTCCAAAAAAATGGGCGTTGCCGATTTTGCCGTAAGCGAGAGGACGGCCCGGCTTCATGGCAATTTTCCAGAACACCACTTCGCCCAGTTTGTTCAGCAGTACTTTGACGAAATCCGCTTCCCCCACAGATACGCCGCCGCTGGTGATGACCACATCGGCGATGCCCGCGGCTTCCCGAAATGCCGCTTCCAGCAGTTGCGGATCATCCCGTACCACGCCCATGTCGATGACTTCGCAACCCAGGCGCGCCAGCATGCCGTAGATGGTGTAGCGGTTGCTGTCGTATATCTGACCCTCACCCAACGGCGAGCCGATGGATACCAGCTCGTCGCCGGTAGAAAAAAACGCCACACGGAGCTTGCGGTACACCGACACTTCGGCAATACCCAGCGAGGCAATCAGGCCGATTTCAGCGGGACGCAGCGGCTGCCCGCGACGCAGCGCCGGTTGGCCCCGTTGCAGATCTTCGCCGGCGCGGCGCAGATTCTGGTTCTGACGATGGCCGGCGCCAATGGTGATATCAGGATCTTTGGCTTCGACATGCTCCTGCATGACGATGGTATCCGCTCCCTGCGGCACCACGCCGCCGGTCATGATGCGCACGCACTGGCCGGTGCCGACGGCGCCTTTGAACGGCACGCCGGCGAATGAACTGCCGACCAGTTTCAGCGTGACCTTGCCATTGCTTTTCAGATCAGCATGGCGCACGGCATACCCGTCCATGGCCGAATTGTCGTGCGATGGCACATCGACAGGGGAGACGACATCCGCAGCCAGCACCCGGCCCAGTGCCGCGCGCACGGCGACGCGCTCGATGGTGGTGATGGGGGCGAGGAATTGCGCGATGACTTCCCGGGCTTTGGGCACGGGCATGGAATTAGGATCGTAGTCGTCGGCGCAGGACAGATCACGCAACGACGGTTCGTGCAATGTCGGCTTGGCAGTGCTCATACGAAAATCCTCGACTGCAGATTACGGATGGCCTGATTTTATCAGGCGGGCCGTCCAGGGTCTGCGCTATTCGAGTATTTCCGTGGCCGGTCGCCAGTGCAGTGCGCCGCTCGCGCTGTAGCCGGCGAGTCCGTTGACCAGTTCCTGAAATGCGGAGCCGTTGATGCGAGCCAGCAAAGCGCGTAACCGTGGCTGGCGCAATACCGTGCTGCGGGCCGCAAAATAGTAATGCTCCCGCACTACGGGCACGAAGGCGAGACCCTGTTCGTGCGCCGCCGCTTCAATGCCGAATCCGGCATCGGCCATGCCGCTGGCAATGGTGGCGGCAACCGCGGCATGGGTGAATTCTTCATGCGCATAGCCGTGGATCGCACTGGGGCGCAGCCCCTGCTGCGCCAGCAAAAAATCAAAACACAGGCGTGTGCCGGAACCTGGCTGGCGATTGACAAAACGCACCCCCTTGCGCGCGAGGTCGGTGATGACCGAGAGTTTTTTCGGATTACCCGTGGCGACCATCAAGCCCTGAGTGCGATCGAACAGGCGTGCCACTCGCAACGATTTCAGGCGCAGCCAGGGCCGTAATTGCGCTGCCAACGCACTGGCCTCCGGCATGATCGGCAAATGGAATCCGGCGAGATCGCATTGTTTGCGGCGCAGGGCGGCGAGGCAATCCAGGCTGCCCTGGAAATGCAGTTCCAGCGGTTCATTGGCCTCGTCATGCATCAGGTCGCGCAGTTTGGCCAGTGCAACGTCGTGACTGGCATGTACAACCGCAGGTCTGGCGGGAGCGGAGGACAGTGCCATGGATAGTGCGCTGCGCAGCCGATGCTCGCCTTCGCCGATTGCGGCAGCCAATGGCCCGTTCGCATCAACTAATCCGGCAAGTAATTGTTCGGCAAGGGGGGACAGGCGTGTGCCACGCCCCTGTTGGGAGAGCACCAGGGTGCTACCCAGATCCTTGGCTGCGCTTTCCAGCAAACCCCAGGCATGGCGATAGGACAATCCGGTGCTTTTGGCAGCGGCCTGCAGATTGCCGAGGCGGGCGATGGACTCCAGCAGCATCACCAGTCGCGGCTCCAGAGCGAGGCCCTCAATAGTCCAGCGGATTTCCCCGGAAATTTTCATAGTTATGTTCTAAATTGCATATTGCAGCATCTTTATATACCCATAAAATCAATAACTTTCAAGTATTGCAAGATATTGCAAGCTAATAAATATGAATAGCCTGGGAGAGGCATTGGGTGCGGCTTGGCGACTGCTTGTCGGGTTCGATACCGAACTGCTGCAAGTCGTCGGGTTAAGCCTGCAGGTCAGTCTGACTGCCGTGGTGATTGCCACGCTGATCGGCTTGCCGCTGGGCGCGGCTATCGCAGTGGAGCGGTTTCGCGGTCGGCAGGCCCTGATCGTGCTGCTCAACGCGCTGATGGGCCTGCCGCCGGTGGTCGTGGGCCTGCTGGTGTACCTGTTGCTGTCGCGTGCCGGACCGCTGGGCAGCCTGGGCATCCTGTTTACGCCGCAGGCCATGATCATTGCGCAGGCCGTGCTGATCGTGCCGATCATCGCTGCGTTGTCACGGCAGATCATCGAGGACGCCTGGCGTGAATACGCCGAGCAGCTGCGCTCGCTGGGTGCGCGGCGACTGACGGCGGCGATGACGCTGATCTGGGACACGCGGTTTTCGCTGCTGACCATCGTGCTCGCCGGCTTTGGCCGTGCGGCGGCGGAAGTCGGCGCTGTGATGATCGTCGGCGGCAACATCGACGGCGTGACGCGGGTCATGACCACGGCCATCGCACTCGAGACCAGCAAGGGCGATCTGCCCTTGGCGCTGGGGCTGGGCATCGTGCTGATCGGGCTGGTGGTGCTGCTCAATGCGCTGGCTGCGACGATTCGCGAAGTCGCGCAGCGGAAATACGGCTGACCATGCTGCCGCTGGAACTCAATGCAGTATCGTTTGCCGCAGGCGGCACCACCATCATCAACGGTATTACGGCGCGCATTGAAACAGGGCCGCGCACGATCATTCTCGGACCCAATGGCGCCGGCAAGAGCGTGCTGATGCGCCTGTGTCATGGTTTGTTGCAGCCCGGGGCCGGAAGCATCATCTGGCATGGAGTCCGAAACGGCGATGTGCGCCGGCGCCAGGCCATGGTGTTCCAGCGTCCGGTGATGTTGCGCCGGTCGGCGCTGGCCAATGTGATGTACGGATTGAAGCTGGCTGGCAAATCGCGCAGCGAATGCGAACTGCGCGCGATGGACGTGCTGGAAGTCGTCGGTCTCGCACAACACGCAGCGCGTCCTGCGCGAGTGATGTCCGGTGGCGAGCAGCAGCGTCTCGCGCTGGCGCGGGCATGGGCGCTGGGGCCGGATGTGCTGTTCCTCGACGAGCCGACGGCCAACCTCGACCCGGCTTCGACGCATGACATCGAGAACATCATCAACGCGATCCACGCCTCCGGCACCAAAATCATCATGACCACGCACAACCTGGGACAGGCGCGCCGGCTCGGCGACGAGATCCTGTTCATGAGCAACGGTCGGTTGATGGAGCACACGCCCATCGACCAGTTTTTCAAAGAACCTGCTTCGGCCGAAGCGGCTGCATTCATCAAAGGAGAATTACCATGGCAGTGATGGGGGGGAAATAATGCGGGGAGCGATCCTGGCGCTGGTGTTGTCAGGCCTGCTGCAGGGGCCGGCGGCCTGGGCGCAGCAGAAATTCATCACCGTGGCGTCCACCACGTCGACAGAACAATCCGGGCTGTTCAAACACATGCTGCCGGTGTTCGAGAAAAAAACCGGGATCCAGGTGCGCGTCGTGGCGCAGGGCACCGGACAGGCGCTGGACATGGGCCGCCGCGGTGACGCCGACGTGGTGTTCGTACATGACAAGGTAGCGGAAGAAAAATTCGTCGCCGACGGTTTTGGCGTACGGCGCTTCGAAGTCATGTACAACGACTTTGTGCTGATCGGCCCGAAAAATGATCCCGCGAAAATCGCCGGCACCAAGGACATCGTGGCCGGCTACCAGAAGATTGCGGCGGCAAAAGCGCCGTTTACGTCGCGCGGCGACAAGAGCGGCACCCATGCCGCCGAACTGAGACTGTGGAAAATGGCCGGCGTCGATCCGGCGAGCGGCAAGGGCTCCTGGTACCGCGAAACCGGGTCCGGCATGGGGCCGACGCTGAACACCGCGGCCGGCATGAATGCTTACGCCTTCACCGATCGCGGTACCTGGCTGTCGTTCAGGAACCGCGGCGACCTGCTGATCGTGGTCGAAGGTGACCAGCGCCTGTTCAATCAATACGGCATCATGCTGGTGAA
>JANNHN010000204.1:0-2637 GCA_031404395.1 Betaproteobacteria bacterium | reverse complement strand
GCAACGCGCCCGTCCTCCTGCTGCAGCGTGCCCACCGGGCAGTCCACCGGATTGGTGATGCTGGTGCCCGGCGGCAGTTTCAGTTCTGCCAGCGCGGCGATGGTGTTGTTTTCGAACGGCGCCACGTTGAGATCGAGGCGTGAGTAACAGTCGGTGGCCAGCACGCTGGTGCCGCCGCCGTTGCCGAACAGCACGACTTTCTGCGTCGCGCGCTGTGGGCGCGGGGTCAGTGTCTGGAATACCAGCAGCGTGTCGATGAACTGGTCCAGCGTATCCACCAGCATGCAACCGGTCTGCCGCGCCAGTGCCACCCACACCCTGTCATCGCCCGCGAGCGAGCCGGTGTGCGAGGCGGCGGCAGCGAGACCTTGTTGCGTGCGCCCGCCTTTGAGAATAACCACGGGTTTCGCGGCTTTGGCGTGGCGCAGAATGTCGAACAGCCGCCGGCCATCCTTGGCGGTTTCAATGTACATGCCGATGACTTTGGTTTGCGGGTCGGCAATGTAGAACTCCAGCAAGTCCGACGGTGTCACGTCAGCGCAATTACCGACAGTGACCAGCCCGGAGAACTTCAGCCCGCGCGACATGCCGCGGCGGATGATGTCGGTACCCAACCCGCCGCTTTGCGACACGATGCCGACGGGGCCGGTTTCTTTTGGCCCGATTTCAGTAAAAGTCACATGACCGCGTGGCGTGTAAATGCCCAGACAGTTGGGGCCGAGCAGGCGCATGCCGCCGGTGCGCGCCGCAGCAGCGAGCTCATCCTGCAAACCCCTGCCTTCATCGACTTCAGCAAAGCCGCTGGACACCACTTGCGCGAATCGCACATGGCCGTTGGCTGCGGCCAGCATGCCGGGAATCTGCGCAGCGGACACCGCGATGTAAGCGTAATCCACCGGCTTGGGCGTGTCGGCGAGGCTCTTGTACGCGGTCAAGCCGTCGATTTCGGCTGCAGCGGGATGGATCGGGTAGATGTCGCCGGTAAAACCGAATTCGCGGATGCGGCGGATGAACACATTGGGCAGCGCATTGCCTTTGGTCGAGGCGCCGACCACGGCAACGGTTTTGGGTGCGAACAGCGGGTTGAATTCTTCGATGACGGACATGCGCATTTTCGTGGTCATCCCAATATGAACCGCGCATCGACCGCCACCGCCGCGGTGTCGGACACGATCAGCGGGTTGATATCGGCTTCGCTGATGTCCGCCGCATGCTGCATCAACAAACCGTTGTCGCCGCCGACTTTGAGCAGCACGTCGATGATGGCTTCCAGCGACGCGGGCCTGGTGCCGCGCGCGCCCTTGAGTATGGCTGCGCCCTTCAATTCGGCGAGCATCTCTTCGGCGTCGATGCGGCTGATCGGGCACAGGCGAAACGACACGTCTTTCAGGATTTCCACGAAAATGCCGCCCAGCCCCACCATCACCAGCGGCCCGAATTGCGGATCGCGCAGGCCGCCGATCACCAGCTCGTGACCGGCCGGGACCATTTCCTCAATCAGGAAACCGTCAATGCGCGCACCCTTGATTTTCGGCGCGTGCATCATGCTGTCGATTGCGGCTTTTACTTCGGTGGCAGTGCGCAGGTTGATCCTGACGCCGCCGGCATCACTTTTGTGCAGGATGTCGGGCGACATGATTTTGACGACGACTGGCGCAATAAGGCTGTTCATCACCGCATCCACATCGGCTACGCCTTGCACCACGCGTGATTGCGGAACGGCAACGCCGTACGTGGACAACAATCGTTTGCCCGCGCTTTCGTCGAGCGCGCTGCGGCCGGCGCGGCGCGCCACAGAAATGATCGTATCTTGTTGTTTTTGAATCATATTTTCCTGCCCGTCACTTCACCGATGATGCCGGTATGCACGCGTCCGGCGCGGAAAGGTTCCGAGCGCAGGATGTTGATCACCGCCGGTATATTGTTTTTCAGGCCCTGAATTTCAAACGCGGACAGTGCATCCACCAGCTTGTCGATCGCCGCCTCGCGGGTAGCGCCGAGAACGATGACTTTCGCGATCATCGGATCGTAATGCGGCGTCACGTCGCGGCCTTCGGCATAACCGGTATCAACGCGGATGCCCTCGCCCTGCGGCGGCCGGAACACCGTCAATTTGCCCGGCGACGGAAAAAAGTTTTTCGGATCCTCGGCATAGACGCGCGCCTGGATCGCGTGACCCTTGATCCCGGGCTTACCCGGCAGAATGTCGGCCAGCTTCTCGCCCGCTGCGGAACGGATCTGCGCACGCACCAGATCCACACCGGTGACTTCCTCAGTGACGCCGTGTTCGACTTGCAGCCTGGTATTCATCTCAAGAAAACTGAAAGTGCCGTCGGCGCCGAGCAGCATTTCGACGGTGCCGATGTTGTCATAACCCATACTGCGCATGATGCCGGCGATCTGGTCGGCGACCGCCACCGCCTGGTCTCGCGGGATCAGCGGGCCCGGCGCCTCCTCAATGACTTTCTGGTTACGGCGCTGGGTTGAACAGTCGCGCTCGAACAAATGCATGGCGCTGCCGTGGGTGTCACCGAGAATCTGAAACTCGACATGGCGCGGTCGTGCGATCAGTTTTTCAAGATAAACCTCGGCGGTGCCAAAGCCGCGGGTGGCCATCGAGCGTGACCGTTCGACCGC
>JANNHN010000203.1:0-2444 GCA_031404395.1 Betaproteobacteria bacterium | reverse complement strand
GCCGCGCAAAGCCAGGTCCGCGAAATCGCGCCGCGGTGCGACAGCCGCTTTGCCCGCTGCCGATGCCGGATTGCTCGAACAGCTCAAGACCTGGCGCATGGAACAGGCGCGCGTGCAGTCGGTGCCGGCCTTCGTGATATTTCACGACCGCACGCTGGCGGAAATCGCCGCCGCACGGCCCGCGAATATGGATGCGCTGGCTGCGATCAGCGGCATCGGCGTCAAAAAACTGGAGCGTTACGGCGCCGCGCTGCTGGATCTGGTGCGGAGCTGAAGACCGGGGCGACGCTCGCTTTTAAGCGAGTCCCTCGACGATGCGCATGTCGCGCTCGACGGCGCCGCCGGCGAGTTCTTTCAGCGCCGCCTGGTATGCCGGTGTGTCGTGCGCGGCAAGCGCCTGCGCGAGGCTGTCGAATTCGATGACCACCACGCGCTGCTGGATGCCGGCTTCATAGGCTTTGGCCGCCATGCCGCGCACCAGAAAACGCCCGCCGTGTGCCTGCACCGCGGCCGGCGCGACTTTCGCGTAACGCGCGAAAGCATCAGCATCCTTGATCGAGCGGTAAGTGACGACCCAATAACCTTTTGCCATGCTGTCCTCCGTGATGGTTGAAATCCTCAGCCATCGGGAATGATACCCTGCTGCGCCGCGGATTCGCCGGATCACGGCATCCGCGCGATAATGCCGCGGCAGCGCAATCGTCCGCTGTTGCAGAGAGAGAACGCATGGGCATCACCATTTATCCGGTTACGCCGGATTTTGCCGCCGAGGTTGGCGACATCGACTTGTCGAAACCGCTGGCCGCCGATGATGTGGCTGCGGTCAAGCAGGCATTCTGGAAATACGCGGTGCTGGTATTCCCGCAACAGATGCTGACCCAGGATCAGCAACTCGCCTTTGCGGAGCATTTCGGCCCGATCGAGCGGGAACGCACGCTCGATCCCAAAGTCACGCCGACGCGTTATACCGGCGCCTTCGCCGACATTTCCAATCTCGCGGCCGACGGCAGGATCTGGGGCGAGAGCAGCCGCCAGCGCATGTACAAGGCCGGCAACAAGCTGTGGCATACCGACAGCTCATTCAAGCGGTTGCCGAGCATCTGCTCGCTGCTGTATTCCGAAACCGTTGCCCCCATCGGCGGGCATACCCAGTTCGCCGATCAGCGCGCGGCGTACGACGCATTACCCGATGCGACAAAAAAGAAATTGCAGGGTCTGGTGGTTGAACACTGGATCGCGACCTCGCGCCGGCGCAACGGTTTCATGGATTTCACCGAAGAAGAACAAAAACGTCTGCCGCCGGTGCCGCAGGTGCTGGTACGCACCATCCCGCAGAATGGCCGCAAGTCGCTCTATGTGGCCTCGCACGCCGGCCGCATCTGGGGCATGCCCGATGCCGAGGGCCGGGCGCTGATCGACGAATTGATCGCCCACGCCACGCAGCGCCAGTTTGTGCATACCCACCGCTGGCGCCCGCACGAGCTCATCATGTGGGACAACCGCTGCACCATGCATCGCGGCACTGATTTCGATGATCTGCGCTGGGTGCGCGACATGCGCCGCGTCACCGTCAGCGACGTGGCGAATTCCTGCGAACAGGAAGGTGTTCCCGCACCTGCCTGATCGCGCTGCCTGACCGCGGGTGCGTGGAACAGTGCGGTGGTCAGGGTTGCTGCAGGTTCAGGCCGTCGAAGCTGCGCGCGTCCATCAAATGCCCGTGCGTCATCCCGGTCAGCGTGTTGATGCCGAGCAATCCCATGTCGCGATCAATCTCGTCATGCAGCAGCTTGATGGCATGACGCACACCGGTTTCTCCGGCGACCGCTGCGGCGTAGAGCATCGGCCGGCCGATAAAAACAAATTTTGCACCCAGCGCCAGCGCCTTCAGCACATCGGTGCCGCGGCGCACGCCGCTGTCCAGCATGACGGTCATGTCGCCCGCGACTTCCGCAATGCCCGGCAGCACACGCAGCGGCGTGGTCGCCGAATCCAGCTGACGGCCGCCGTGATTCGAGACCATGATGCCGTCAACGCCGTGTTCACGCGCGAGTATGGCGTCGGCTTTGGCGAGTATGCCCTTGATGACCAGCTTGCCTTTCCACAGCCTGCGCATCAGCGCCACGTGTTCCCAGTTGAGATGGTCGCGCTGCGCGCGCTCGCGCACGGCGGTGCGCGACACCAGCGGCGTGCGCGGACCCATGTTCTCGAAATGCGGCATGCCTTGCGTAAAATAAGTGCGCAGCGCGGTGCCGATCAGCCAGCGCGGCCGCGCGAGGCACTGCAGTGCGAGCCGCAGATTCGGGCGCAGCGGCGAGTTGTAGCCGTTGCGCACATTGTTCTCGCGGTTCGCGCCCACCGGGATGTCCACCGTCAGCACCAGTGTTTCGTAGCCGGCGCGTGCCACGCGCTCGACCAGTTCGGTGATCGCCTGCGTGTCGCCGGGC
>JANNHN010000202.1:0-2763 GCA_031404395.1 Betaproteobacteria bacterium | reverse complement strand
GTTCTCGCATGCGCACTGACCGCGGCCGCACTGCCGTTATGGTCGCAGGACAATCAGCCCGCCGCACCGGCGGAAAAACCGGCGGCGCCACCGCCGCCCTACGCCACCACCAAGGTTGACGGCACCGACAACGTCTATGTGTTCCGCTACGGCAACCATCAGGCCATGTTTGTGGTCACCTCGGCGGGCGTCATTGCCACCGATCCGATCGGTTATGGTCGGCCGGATGCAGGGGCTACCTACATTAATGAAATCAAGAAAGTCACCGACAAGCCGGTCAAATACCTGATCTACAGCCACCACCACTATGACCACATCGCCGGTGGTCAGGCATTCAAGGATGCGGGCGCAAAAATCATCGCGCACAAACGCGTCAAAGAACGCCTCGCCGTGCTGAAGGATCCGGCAACGCCGCTGCCCGACGAAGTCATGGACAAGAAAAAAGTGATCACGCTGGGCGGCACCACGCTGGAGCTGACTTACCACGGGCTCAATCACTCCGACAGCACCATCGCCATGCGTCTGCCCAAGGAGAAAATCCTGTTCGTGGTGGACGTGCTGCCGGTGGGCTCGGTACCGGGCCGCGGCATGATTGATTTTCACCCACTGGAGGCCGAGAAATCGATCGAGTCGATGCTGGCCATGGATTGGGAACGCATGATCCCCGGCCATCCAGGACCAGGCGGCCGGCTCGGCACCAAGGAAGATGTGCGCGCCCAGTTGACGTTCCTGCGCGACGCCTCCGCAGCGGTGAAGGTTGTGGCGCGCGAAGGCAAATGCTGGGAACCGGCGGAGAAGGAATTCACGCTGCCGAAATACGAATCGTGGCCGGGCTACAAGAACAACCTGGCCTTCGTGGTGCGCCGTTACTGCGGCCTGTGGGGACGCGGCACCTGATGGTAGTGCGCGTCCGGTAAGCCGGTCGCAATAGCTGCACACCCCTCACCCTGCCCTCTCCCCGTTTGCGGGGAGAGGGTTTGTTTTTTCAGCCGCGCAGATGCTGATTGAAAAAATCCAGCGTGCGCTGCCACGACAGCTTTGCCGCCGCCTCGTCGTAGCGCGGCGTCGTGTCGTTGTGAAAGCCATGTTGCGTACCCTCATACATGTGCATGGTGTAGCGCACCTTGTGTTCCTGCAGCGCTGCCTCGTAGGCCGGCCAGCCCTTGTTGATATTCTCGTCGATGCCGGCGTAATGAATCAGCAGCGGCGCCTTGATCTTCGGCACATCGGATGCCGGCGCCTGACGGCCGTAATACGGCACGGCGGCGGCAAGATCCGGCATGCGCGTTGCCAGCCAGTTGGAAATGGCGCCCCCGAAACAGAAGCCGACCACGCCCATCCTGCTGGTGACCTCGGGGCGCGCCTTCAGGAACAGCGCGGCGTTGTAGAGATCTTCCTCGCGCTTTTTCGCGTCCTGCGCGGCGAACATCGCGCGCGCCTTGTCTTCGTCGCCGGGATAGCCGCCCAGCGGCGTCAGCGCGTCGGGCGCAAAAGCGACATAGTTCGCCACCGCCAGCCGCCGCGCCACATCTTCGATATACGGATTAAGCCCGCGGTTTTCGTGAATCACCAGCACCGCGGGCAGCTTGCCGGCGGCATTCGCCGGCTGCGTCAGGTAACCGCGCATTTTTCCGGAACCGTTCGGCGAGTCGTAATCCACGTAGCCGGTCTTGATGCGCTTGTCGTCTTTCGGCACTTGCTGCGCCCAGGCGAAATTCGGTTTCAGGCTTTCGAGCATCGCGGCAGCGGTAAACGCACCCACCGCAAACTTCGAGGCACGATCCAGAAATTCACGCCGGCTCAACGCGCCATGCACATAGCCGTCGAACAGTTTCAGCACTTCCGGTGGATAATCACTTGCTTTCCTGCGTTCCATTTCGAGACCTCCTGTAATTGCAGATCAGTGTTTCGCTCACCCCGCAAATCCCCCTCACCCTAACCCTCTCCCCCAGCCGGGGGAGAGGGGATTACATTTTGCAGGCACTCCAAAAGTTACAACGGAATGCCCAGCAACTTCGCTGCAGTCTCCCCCAGCATCGCCCGGCGTTCGGCATCGGTAAATCCCGGCGCCTTGAGTATGTGATCCACCGAACCGGCCTGCCACGGAATCGGATGGTCAGTGCCGATCACCAGCTGGCTGACGCCGACTTCCGCGGCCAGATGGCGCAGCGCTTCATCGGTAAACACCAGCGTGTCGAAATACATTCCACGCAGGTATTCCGTTGGCTTCTTTTTCAGCTTCACGCCGGTATCCATCTCCGGCGCCACACGCAGGCTCTGGTCGGAGCGCGGCGCATACGACGGCAGGAAGCCGCCGCCGTGCGCGGAACAGATTTTCAGGCCGGGAAAACGGTCGAGCGTGCCCTCGAAAATCAGGTGCGACAGCGCAATCGTCGTATCCAGCGGATTGCCGATGGTGTTCGACAGCCAGCCGTTGCCCTTGAAGCGCGGCTCCAGTTGCGGCGTGCTCTGCGGGTGGATGAAGATCAGCACGCCCAGTTCCTCCGCCTTCGCCCAGAACGGATGAAACTTCGCATCGGAGAATTCCACACCGTCCACACTCGCGCCGACCGCCGCGCCGCGCAGACCGAGTTTTTTCACGCCATGCACCAGTTGCTCCACCGCGAGATCCGGAAACTGCAGCGCCACCGACGCGAAGGCCACAAATCGGTCGGGGTAAGTCCCGCAATACTCCGCCAGCCGCTCGTTCTGGATGCGGATGACTTCGGCGGCCACATCCCGCTCCGCGCGATACCAGGTCGG
>JANNHN010000201.1:0-5697 GCA_031404395.1 Betaproteobacteria bacterium | reverse complement strand
AATTTCAGCGCACGCGGCATGCAGTACCCGGCCGGCCTCGGTGAGATGGATGTTTTTGCCAATTTGCTCGATCAGCGGCAGGCCGACGGTTTCCGCAAGTTTTTTCATTTGCACGGAAACGGTAGGTTGCGCCATATAGAGTTCCTCGGCGGCCCTGGTGAAGCTGCCAAGCCGGGCAACGGCTTCGAAAACACTCAGTTGCGGGAGCGTGCCGTGTTTGAGATAACGGCGGATGCTGGTTTGTGGCATGTCGGTCCTTTCGTTGTAAGAGCAAGTCATCACGCTGCCCGGCTAAAAGCAAGGCAGCGCGACCTTCACCTCGAACGGACAGGCCGGATGCGGCCATAAAAAAAGACCTTGCCCGTACAGGCAAAGGTCTCGCTTACAACAATATGACCGGCACGGTCATTATTGGTTGCCGACGGGCCGGGAACCATGTTGGCTTCCGAATTGACGACTCCGTCATCGCGGCTGGCGCCGCAAAAGCTACTCCCCTTTGGAGGAGCCCGCGTTTTCACGCAAGCGGGCAGATTAAAACACAGGATGATTGGCATGACAAGCCGGTGTGTTCTGCACACGCCGGTATTGCGCGCGGCCGCGGCGCATTACGAAACATGATGCCAACTATATCCATCCATTATTGATGGTCTGGTTGTGCGTTCCCGCTAATACATGCGCTTTGCGGTTTTTGCGTGTCATGAGAGTTGGTTTTCCTTGCGCACGCAGTCCTCGGTACGTGTTGATGCATTGTGATTATTGATTGAAGCCATTACATATCCTTGTATTCCTCATCGGTTCGTAATGTGATTGATTGCAAAACTTCATTTCACTTGTGTGAATCCCGCATCGATAATCCGTTCGTGCGTTGCGGGTGACGCATGCAATCCACAGGTTCTTCTGCTGCAGGATTGCGGTGGTGACCGGGGGAGTAGCTTCTGCGGTGTCAGCAGGTGACGCCGCGAGTGATGTGGCCGTCAATACGGGACTTGTCCCCGGCCACATCGGCAGCCTTCAAGGTGCAAGCGAGACCAGGTTGTGAGAGCGTGGAGATTACGCTGCGCAATTTAATCTCAACTTTGGAGGAATAAGCGTGGAACTATTTTCACCTGAATTTTTCTCGGCGCTACTGGCCATCGTCATCATTGATCTGGTGCTGGCGGGCGACAACGCCATTGTCATTGCGCTTGCCGCACGCAGTCTGCCGCCTCATCTGCGCAGCAAGGCGGTCGCCTGGGGCACGGTCGGCGCCATCGTTGTGCGATCGGCCATGACCGTAGTCGTGGTCTGGTTGCTCAATATCCCGGGATTGTTGCTGGTGGGTGGCGCGCTCCTGCTGTGGATCGCCTACAAGCTGTTGATCCAGCCCGATAACTCGAATGGGCATGGCGCCGCCCCTGCCACGACCTTCTGGGGTGCGATGAAAACCATCATCATCGCGGATGCGGTGATGGGGCTCGACAACGTGCTGGCGGTGGCCGGCGCGGCGCACGGCAGTTTTCTGCTGGTGATGCTGGGGTTGCTGATCAGCATCCCGATCGTAATCTGGGGCAGCCAGTTGATTCTGAAATATGTGCAGAAATATCCCTCCATCGTTTACATCGGCGCAGGTGTGCTGGTCTGGACCGGTGTCAAGATGGTAACCAGCGAGCCCATGCTCAAGGACTACGTGGTCATGGCGGGCGGCTATATCGGTTTGCTTTACGTAGTGGCAATGGGCGGTGTGTTGGGTGCGGGATTCTGGGCAAATCATGGTGTGGCCCGAAGCCGGGTCGCGGCACACGTTATTGATCTGGCGGCAGCACCGGTTAGCGTTGCGATGGCGAATCCGGTTAACTTTCAAGGAGAAACGGATATGAAAAAGCTACTTATTCCGGTGGATGGTTCGGCGAACTCGATGCAGGCGGTGCGGCATGTAGTCAACTGTTTCATGAATGATTCGGGCATGGAAGTGCATCTGCTCCACGTTCGGGCGCCTTTCTCGCAGTACGTGTCCCGTTTCGTGAGCAAGCGTAACCGCGAGAGCTACCATCGCGAAATGGCCGACAAAGCCCTGCAGCCGGCCCGGGATCTTCTGAACAAACATGGGGTTCCGCACGCTACGCACATCGAACTCGGCGACAGGGCGGCGACGATCCATCGCGTGGCGCAGCGGCTGCGGGTCAATCAGATCGTGATGGGTACCGCGCGCAAGAATTCGCTGACGCGCATGCTCGAAGATTCAGTCACCAATAAGGTGCTCGAAATTGCCCAGGTGCCGGTGGAGGTGATTGCCGGCTCAGAAGTGTCCAAGCTGGAGAAATTCGGCGTGCCGGCGGGTTTAGGAGCAGCGGCGGCGCTGCTGATCGTTGCTGTTGACTGAAGTGCAGCGCAGAAAATAAAAGCCCCTGTCGGTAACGGCAGGGCTTTTTTTGTTTGACTGCTTCAGAACTTCGGCTTGCGCGCAGCCTTCTTGTAGCGTTTGACGCCGGCGAGGATTTCGCGTTTGGCATCTTCAGCGCCGGTCCAGCCAATAACCTTGACCCACTTGCCGGGCTCGAGGTCCTTGTAATGCTGGAAAAAGTGGGCGATCTGCGCCAGCGTGCCTTGCGTGAGGTCGCGCGGTGATTTTATTTTGGTGTAGAGCGGGGTTAGCTTGTCGATGGGGACGGCGAGTATCTTGGTGTCGTCGCCGGCCTCGTCTTCCATTTTCAGCATGCCGACCGGACGGCAGCGCACCACCACGCCGGTGATCAGCGCTACCGGCGAGAGCACCAGCACATCGACCGGATCGCCGTCGCCGGACAGCGTGTGCGGCACGTAGCCGTAGTTGCACGGATAGTGCATGGCGGTGGACATGAAACGGTCCACGAACATGGCGCCGGTGGTTTTTTCCATTTCGTACTTGATGGGCTCGGCGTGCATGGGGATTTCAATGATCACATTGCAATCATTGGGTACATCGAATCCCGAACTGACCCGATCCAGGTTCATGGTTTATTCCCCGCTGGCAAGATGCGTCCATTATAGCGTCGGCCTCCGCTGCCGCCGGGCGCTGTTACCCGAAGTACATGCTAGGATCACAGTTCGTTCAATCAGGGAGCAATTCATGAAACTGTACATCACCCCCACCTCCGGCAACGCGTGGAAAGTGCGCCTGCTGCTGGCGATGCTGAAAGTGTCTTTTGAAACCATAATTCTCGATACCAAGAAGGGCGAGAACAAGGCGCTGGAATTCCTCAAGTTGAATCCCCGCGGTCAGGTGCCGGTGCTGGTGGATGGCGACAAGGTATTCTGGGATTCCACGGCGTGTCTGGTGTACCTCGCCCGCAAACATGGCGGTGAACAATGGCTGCCGACGGATGCTGCCAGCATGGCCGAAGTGCAGCAATGGCTGGCGCTGTCCAACAACGAATTGCATTACGGACTGCAATGGGCGCGCGGCGTACAAATCGGCATCCGCAGCATCGGCAGTTACGACGAATATGCCGCTTACGGTCGCAACGGACTTGCCGTGCTCGAAGGCCGCCTGAAATCCAATGACTGGCTGGCGTGCGGTCGTCCGACCATCGCGGATATTGCGTGCTATTGCTACACCGCCGTTTCGCCGGAAGGCGGGCTGCCGCACGATAACCATCCCGCTGTTGCCGCGTGGGTGAAGCGGGTTGAAGCGCTGCCCGGCTGGATCAAGCGCGTCTGACGCGCCGCGGGTCGTGGTGAACACGTTTCGCTGCGGGCATGCCGGTGCTGCTGACTGGCGCGACGCGGCGCAGGCTTGCCTGCTCCAGCTTGGCGCCGGCGCCGGTAACCTGGGCTTTCTGTATGTAACCGACCAATTTGCCGGCGCTTTTTCCGAGATACACCGGCACTTTGCAACGCACACCGGCGTCAGTCACTGGGTAGGCACCGTAGGTATCGGCATCTGCGCCAGCGGGCGGGAATACATGGATGAGCCCGCTATCGCCGTGATGATCGGCGAATTTCCACCCGATGCATTCCGCGTTTTCGGCGCGCTGACCGGATCAGAGGCAGTGCAAGGCGCGGATCTGCAGTGCGGCGGTGTGCCGCCGAGCATTGCAGTTGTGCATGGTGATCCGCTGGATGGTGACATTGCGCAGCAGATACGCCTGCTCGCCAAGCGCACCGAGAGCGGATTCCTCGTCGGTGGTCTCGCCAGTTCGCGTAATGGCAATGTGTTGCTGGCCGACGGCATACATCGTAACGGTCTTTCAGGCGTGGCATTTTCCGACGCGGTTGCCGTGGCGACGCGGCTGACGCAGGGCTGCCGGCCCATTGGTCCGACGCACGAGATCACCGGCGCGCAGAACAACATCGTGCTGACGCTGGACGAGCGCCCCGCGCTGGAGGCGCTGCGCGCGGATGTGGGCGTATCGGCGAATGAGGATATTGCGCAGTTGGGCGGACAGATTTTTGTCGGTCTGTCGGTGGCCGGCAGCGACACCGGAGACTACCTGGTGCGCAACCTGATCGGTATTGATCCCGGCAACAAGCTGATCGCCATCGGCGACCATGCCCGCAAAGGGCAGCGATTGCATTTCTGCCGGCGCGACAGCGACACCGCACGCGCTGACATGACGCGGATGCTGGACAGCATCCGCGAAGGCCTTTATACGCCGCCGCGCGGCGCGCTGTATTACTCATGCCTGGGGCGCACCGGCGCGCTGTTCGGCGGCGCTTCGGAGGAGCTGCGCATGATCAAGGACGCGCTGGGGGATGTGCCGCTCGCCGGATTTTTCGGCAACGGTGAGATCTCGCACAACCGGCTCTACGGCTATACTGGAGTTCTGACGCTGTTTGTCTGACAGCCCGACCGGAGTATTTATGCTCGGCGCGCGCATCCTCACTGAACTCAGTTTGACCTGGCTGGACATTGCGGCCTTCGCGTTCTTTGTGCTGGCATGGGCTGGCTATGTCATTTTTGCCGACTGGCGCGCCAAGTCGGTGCCCAGTCTGCACAACACCATGAACGGCTATCGCCGCGAGTGGATGCTGCGCATGATCGAGCGCGACAACCGCATGGTCGATGTCAATATCATGCGCAACCTGACGCGCAGCTCGCAGTTTTTTGCTTCGACCACCATGCTGGTGCTGGGCGCGCTGATTGCGCTGCTGGGTTACGTGCAGCAGGCGATGGATGTCGTGTCGGGGTTGCCATTCACGATCAAGGCTTCAACGCGGCTGCTCGAAATCAAGGTCGTGCTGTTGGTGCTGATTTTTGTGTATGCGTTTTTCAAGTTTTCCTGGGCAATCCGCCAATTGGGGTTCTGCTCGACGCTGGTCGGCGCCGCACCCAAGGCACCCAAGGACAACCCCGAGCAATACGCGGTACAGATCAACCGCGTTGCCGCCGTCACCTCGTACGCGGGCACGAACTTCAACGACGGTCTGCGCGCCTACTATTTCGCGCTGGCGGCAATGACCTGGTTCCTGCACCCCTATCTGATGCTGATCGCGACGACGTGGGTGGTGTATATCCTCTATCACCGCGAATTCGCATCAAAGACGCTGCTGGCGTTGATTGATCCGGGGGATGCTTTGGCACCGAAACTGTAGTGGCCGGGATGTTTCTTAATAAGCGATTGATTTTAAACATAAAATTAAAGAAGGAGGATGCCGGCATGACACACCAGCAAATCATGTCTCAACGCGTGATGGCCATTGCAACAGGCATTGTTCTGGCGACAACGGCGACTGCTGCGG
>JANNHN010000200.1:0-6377 GCA_031404395.1 Betaproteobacteria bacterium | reverse complement strand
GAACGGTCAGTTGTTGATTCCGTTCGTGGTGAGCTTGTCGAACCATGAGCGGAATCCACTTATTCAGCGTTTCCTTAACTCCGTTTGACCTCCCGGACTGCCATTGAGCATCGCAGCAAGCGTAGTCCGTATGGAACGAAGTGGAATACGGGGATACGTGCCCCCCGTAATCCGCCCAACGGAAATCCTCTTGGGGGACGCTGCGCTTCTTACGGGCTACAGTCTCTGGTTGGCGCCGGCCACGGATTGCACTTCATCGCAGTCTCTGCATACCGCTGATCGTGACATCAAGGCGGCCCCATCTCCGGACTGCATGGTGTGTTGGCTCATGCGCGAAAAAACAAAACAATCCATAGCGATTACCTGGCGAAAAAAAGCCCCCGGAAATGAGCATAACCGGGGGCCAGATCCCGCCCATCGATACCAGAGGGTGGTAGATGGCGGGAGAGGGAATTAATACTCCCATATCCTTATCCGGGGGCTCCGTACGTTATCGTACACAAACCGAAGAGCCTTCACCGTACCCCCTTCCTGTCGCCCTTGTGGACAGATGTGTATTGTGTCGCTGTGCACAGGCAGATCGCCCGGGCTGTCTTTACTTGAGTCGCATGTCGTTCTTGACGCTCGTCACTCCAGCGACATTGCGCGTCACTTCAACAGCTTTTTGTATATTGGCCTGGGTGCTCACAAAGCCACTCAATTGAACTACGCCTTTGAAGGTTTCAACATTGACTTCGGCGGATTTCAGGGTGGGCTCGTTGAAGATTGCCGCCTTCACTTTGGTCGTGATAACGCTGTCGTCAACGTACCCTCCGGTGCCTTGCTTCGTCGGTGTGGACGCGCAACCCACGACTACAGACATCAACAGCGCAGCGCAAAAAACAGCGAAAATGCTTTTAAATTGTTTCATGGCAGAATCCTTTGTGTAAGTAAAACCTGAGAACTGCGAAAAAACTACGAATAACCCGCCGCTGACAGGTGCGATCATGCGGCGGGGCTGACAGTAATCAACGCGCAGCGTTACTTGTCCTGCATTGCATTCAATCTGCTGCGCCCCATTCGTGCTGAGCATCATCTGCATGCGGACAATATTCCCCTGCCGCAGGCTGCGCTGTACGGCAGCGCACATAGCTGACGATGACTCCAGTTTCTTCAGCGAATCTGTGACTGCCAGTGAATGCCGTGTTGTCGCCGGGAGTGACCTGATCAATCTTTGAAGACAGACGCCATGTGTGTGTCAGCGCACAGATGGCCTGTTAGCCGGGGCAGACCATACTCAATTGATGGATGACTCTGCTCAAATATCTCCGTCGATACTGAATATCAAATCAACGTGCAGAACAAACCGGCTTCTTCGGCATAACGCTTGAACAACAAAGGAAAACAAGATGAATCAGGATCGTTGCGCAGGAATCCTGAAGCAATTCAGGGGCAAGGTGAAGGAAAGCTGGGGCAGGCTGGTCAATAACCCGCGGGTTGTAACTGCCGGCATACGCGATCAGTTCGCCGGTAGCATCCAGGAGCGGTACGGCGTCTCGAAAGAGAAGGCTGCGCGTCAGCTCAAGGAATTCCTCGATCGCAACCGCAACTGGTACCGCCTGAGCCGGTAATAACCAGACCGCTCCAGGATTAAGCCATCGTTGCCGGCGCCAGACGCTCCCGTGCCATGCAACTGCCCAGTTTTTCCCGCCTGATCTCGACGCCCATCTTGTCGCGATAGACCAGTTCCCGCGTCTCGAAATCATATTCTGGATGTCGCGGATCTTCCCATCGCTTGAGAAAATACATGTAGAACGGTACGAACAAGCCCAGCCGCGGATTATCCCGGTTGAGCGCAAACACAAACTCCGGCTCGTGCTTGATCTCGACGCCACTGTGGCAGTATTGCACCCATACGTGATCGTCCAGCACGGCGACCTTCCAGAACGGCTCATGTTCATAGAATTTGACCGTGACTTTCTTGCCAAGCGTTCGCAGCGATTGCAAATAACTGAGACTGGCTTCCACCTCATCGGAAAACGCGCTCAGCGTCACGTTTTCAGGCAGCGAGTTAACGCGCCTTTCCGCACTGTGTGCAGACGGGTTGAGCAGCAGCACGCGTATGTCATAAGCTGATGCGAGTTGCTCCCGCAACAGACTGGTCTTTCCGGAAAAAGTATCGAACCCGGTTAAGGTCAGCAAAAATGCATCGCGCGTGGCAGGCAACCGACTGACTAATCTGCGCTCACGCCATCGCGCGATCCAGTTTGGACGGTGACGCGCGTATACCAGCCCCGCGATGTCAGCTGCGCGCACCTTCAACCGATCCTCCCAGGCGATATGCACGGCGTTGAACATCAGCACCAATGTTGCCGCCAGTCCGACTTCCGTTGCAACCAGCAGATTCGCGTCCTGCGTTACCCGCGGCCACCACAGGAAAAGCACATATTCCGCTATCATCGGCAGCGAAAAAGCGATAGCGACTGCCAGCACCGTGATAAATGCATGCAGCAGTACCTGTCGCACTCCGATTTGCCGGCGCTTGTCGCGCTGTATTGGGAACACATCGCTCATACTGGAAATTCCTCATGAAGTAATAGATGCGGAAAAGCACGGATGCGTCGTGCATCCATGCACTGATTTTTAAAACTGGACGCTTTAATCCGCTGACGCCACGGCACTTCTGGCGTGCGAACCGGACTGAGTAAACTCAGTGTTTAAGCAGGCCCTTGGCCTGACCCTGCGTGCTTGCCCCGCCGCGTGCCGAACCAATAACGCCATTGCCCGTCACGATACCTGCGCCAGCGCCGCCGGCACGGGCACCGGCATTCACATGCACGCCCGCGCCCAACGCGCTGCCGGTCGCGTTTACAACTCCGCGTCCATGAACGTCGGCTGATTTTCCGCGAACCGGAGTTATGGCGCTCCCGTCTGTATTTGAGTCGGTGTTGGTTTGGATAGCCGCACCAGTGGCGGTCGTGATCCCGCTGCCAGTATTCCGTAAACTGCCAGTCGCAATCCTGGCGTTGTTGCTTTTGAGTCCACTGATCACCTGTCCGAGATTCATGCCCGAGGATTTGGCAATTTGGCCCCAGCCCATGCCATCGGCGCGCTGGGTCAGAATTCCCTTGAGCACGACAGGTTGGGCGGTCGCGTCGCCGCTGATAATCGTGCCGCCGGTAAGCGCTGCTTGAATCTGTTGCGGCGTGGGATCCGTGATGCCGTAGCTCGCCAACTGCTGCTTGGCCAGCGCCAGGCTGATGTACGCATTGCCGTTACCCATCGGCCGGGTCAGCGGTTCAAAGGTCAACAGGGTTGTGCTGGCCGTGCTGCCGCTGGTGGTCGCCGTGGAACTCAGCGTAATTGGCGTACTGTTGCGCAGACCCGTAAACAGGTTTTGCGCATTCTCCTGAGATCCGGCGAACGCACTGAAGTCTTGCGCCATTCGCACCTGCACGTTGGCCACACCGTGGGTTGTTCTCAGCGCATCGGTTTTCCGCACTTCAGCCAGCAATGTCCCGGACTCGGCGCTCATTGCCCGAGATGCCGCAATACACAACACACCGGCAATCAGCAATGCTCGAGAACCCTGATTTTTGGTCGATTTCATGAGGTATTTTCCTTCAGATTAAAATTAATTCGTCAACACCATCAGGTGAGAACGCCTTTGCCGTTATTAAGCACGCGCTCGGTTTGCAGAATAATTTCAGCGCCGGTTGCGGCATCCATGAACAAACCGTTGCGCACCGCGGTACGCATGCGGGTCATATTAGGTGTCAACGCATCGAGTTCAATCTCTATATCCCGGCCATTTGCCTTGGCTTTGATTACTTCGCCTTCTCCGGATTTGTCGCGAGAGTCAACCTTGATACCCATGCGACCCAAGCTGGCGATTGCAGCGCTGCGCACCTGCGGTAGCGGCGCGGTAAATGTGCGGTAAGTGATCCCGCCAAGGGTATGTTGAACGCCGGCTGCCGAGCCCACGCCAAGCGCAGTGAGGGTTACCGGGGCGCAGGCTGCGAAAAAGGTGAGGCCACTCAGCAGCAGGCAGCGGCAAGCCAGACATGCGACGCCAACAGCACGGGAACGGTAGTAATCATCACTTGCCTCCGATTGTTGTAGTTATCTGGCAATAACAGGACGGCATGCCCTCGCTTGCAACTCCGAAAAGCCATCGCACCGCAGACAATGCAATCGCCATGCCAGCGTTATTTATTTAATAAAAACATACACTTAAGAAATATTACGCAAGCTCGACTGTCGCTGTCCGGCAACAGATATCAGCAACCAGCCGTTATCGCATTAATTTTAAATCCACTCCGGTACCCATAGGTGGTCGCCAGCCGGCACGCCGCGCGAAGTGGTGGCAAAGCTGCATGCGGAGACCGTACGCATACTGGCCCTGCCCGACGTCAGAAAACGTCTCGCCAGTGAGGGCGCGGATGCCATCGGCAACTCACCGGATGAATTTTCCGCACAAATCCGCAACGACATGGCGCGCTGGGCCAAGGTCGCCAGGGACGCCAGAATCCAGCCACAGTAGCAAACAACCGACATGCCAGCAGCGCCAAGTCCGCAGCGGGTTATGCCGTGGCCAGGATGAAACGGGGAATAATTCCCAGCCGCCGATAACTGGCCAGCACGCCGGCCGGCAGCCTGCTGATGTTACGCACGACTTTGCGGCAATTCGCTGCGCCGCAGTTGCATTTCATTTGCCACACATCGTCGGCGCCGAGCAGCGTGGAATAATCGTGGGTGACTTCATCACCGGCGGCGATGGCCTTGATGGCTTTCAGCATCAGTCGCCGTCCGGTTTTGACTACTCCTGCACTGGGATTACAGGAGTGGTTGGCCCAGGCGCCGATTTCGCCTTCAGGATCGAGATAATGTCCGGCGTCAAAACGAAAACAGTTTGCGCCGCGCTGCGGATCCGTATCCCAATAGCGCCAGACGGTATGAGCGGTGACGATTTTTCCGCGGATCCGGCAGATTGCAGCGCCCAGAGCGAACGCTTTCAGTGCAATGATGCCCTGCCCGTTGCGCACCGGTTTGACGATCAGTGAGTCGGAATAACGCATGCGTGAATTATAGTGACTGGGTGATTCTGTGATTAGGTTGCAGACCTTGCGCCAGCAACTATCACCAATCACTGAATTACTTAATCACTCAATCACCGAATTTCAAATCAGCCTGGATTGCTGTTGTTTCAGGTGCGCAGCGCACCGCGGATCTGCTCCAGCGCGGTGATATCTTCAATGGTCGTCAGGTCACCGGGGTCGCGGCCCTCGGCAAGCGCCTGTATCGATCGCCGCAACACTTTTCCCGACCGCGTTTTCGGCAACGCGGTGACAAAGTACACGCGCCGGGGCCGGCCGATGGCGCCGAACTGGCGATCCACGGCCGCCATGACTTCCTGTTCCTGTTTGCCGCGCTCGGCCGCGGTGCCGATTTTCGACGCATCCTTGACCACCGCAAACGCCAGCGGCATTTGCCCTTTCACCGCATCTGCCACGCCGACCACGGCGACTTCGGCAATGTTGGCATGCGACTGCACCGCCTCCTCGATCTCACGCGTGCCGATGCGATGTCCCGCGACATTGATCACATCATCCGTGCGACCGAGGATGAAGGTATAACCCTCTTTGTCACGCACGCCCCAGTCAAAGGTCGAATACAGCAGTTGCTGCGGAAATGTCTTGAAATACGTGTTGACGAAGCGCTCGTCGTCGCCCCACACCGTGCTCATGCAGCCCGGCGGCAGTGGCGGCTTGATGATCAGCACACCCTTCTCGTCGGCAGCCGTTTCAGTGGCGTCCGACTCGCGCAGCAGTTTCAGGTCATAACCGTACACCGGAAATCCCGGTGTGCCGTATTTGACCTTGGTTGCCTCGACACCCGGCGCCAGCGACAGAATAGGCCAGCCAGTTTCGGTCTGCCAGTAATGATCGATGACCGGCTTTTTCAGCGCCTCGTGGATCCAGCGATGCGTCGGTTCGTCGAGCGGTTCACCGGCGAGAAACAGGTGGCGCAGCGACGACAGGTCGTATTTCGACAAATACGCCGGATCCTGTTTTTTCAGCACGCGTACAGCCGTCGGCGATGAAAACATCACACTGACCTTGTGATCGGCGACAATTTTCCACCAGATGCCGGCGTCGGGCCGGATCGGCAGCCCTTCGTAGAGTATGGTGGTCATGCCGTGAATCAGCGGGCCATAGACAATATATGAATGCCCCACCACCCAGCCGATGTCGGATGTGGTGAACATGGTCTCGCCGGGTTTGCCGCAGTAAATGCGCTCCATGGAACTCGCCAGCGCCACGGCGTAACCGCCGGTATCGCGTTGCACGCCCTTGGGCTTGCCGGTGGTGCCCGAGGTATAGAGGATGTACGACGGT
>JANNHN010000199.1:0-2942 GCA_031404395.1 Betaproteobacteria bacterium | reverse complement strand
GAGCGCAACATGACCGCCATCGGCCGCAAAGCCGACGAACTGCCCAGGCTGCGCGCCAAACTGAAAGCCGAACTGGGCCGCGACGCCAACCATGCCGAACTCGCGGCAAGACTGGGCGTTGCCGTCGCCGACATTCCTGCGGTGGAAGCAGCCGAACGCAATCCCTACGAACGCGGCGGCTTCAGCCTGTATGACATTTCAAACAAATCCAAACCGCAACTGATTCATTTCCAGAAAACCCATGGCCGCGGCGTGCACCGCTTCGACATGGATGCCAACTACGCCTACATCTCCACCGAGATGCCGGGCTTCATCGGCAACATCCTCGTCACCTACGACATCCGCAATCCGGCGAAGCCCGAGGAGGTGTCGCGCTGGTGGATGCCGGGGCAGCACATCGCCGGCGGCGAAAAGCCTGCTTGGTCCGGTCGCCAGCACCGGCTGCACCACACGCTCAGATTCGGCAATGAACTGTGGGCCGGCTGCTGGCATGGCGGCGTGCGCGTGATCGATGTCACCGACATCCGCCAACCGAAAACTGTCGGCGCCTACAACTACCACCCGCCGTACCCGGAACCTTCACACACCTTCATGCCGGTACTGAAAAAACTCGACGGCAAACGCATCGCCGTCGCCATCGATGAAGAAGACCACGCGAGCGACGCCGCAGAAATGGCGCGCCGCCGCGGCCGGCCGCACGGCTGCCTGTGGGTGCTCGACGTCACC
Organism: Betaproteobacteria bacterium; assembly: GCA_031404395.1. Taxonomy (GTDB): domain Bacteria; phylum Pseudomonadota; class Gammaproteobacteria; order Burkholderiales; family SG8-41. Next base: position 2,216 of record JANNHN010000199.1, on the reverse strand, counting down.
GACCTTGCCAACATCAAGCCACTGTCACTGTTCGAAGTCAGCGAACTCGACAGCCCGTGGAGCCGCACCACACCCGGCCGTTTCGGTGCGCACCAGTTCCAGGAAAACTGGAAAGGCGGCGACACGCTGCTGTATTGCGCGTGGTTCGCCGGGGGGTTGCGCATCGTCGATGTCGCCGACCCGTCAGCGCCGCAGGAAGTGGGCTGGTACATCCCGGAGCCCTGCGGCGGCAAACCGTGTCCGCAGACCAATGACACGGATGTGGATGACCGCGGACTGATTTATCTGGTGGACCGATATTGCGGGTTTGATGTGCTGGAGTTTAAGCGGCCCTGATCAGAGCAGTTTACGAACCGCAAGAAACTGCTTTCACGCAAAGGGCGCAGAGGAAAAAGAGAGGCGCAAAGAAAGCAAGAACCCAGGAGTTTGAATTCCTTTGCGTCTTGCAGTTATCTTTGCGTCCTTTGCGTTAAGGGTTTAAATGAGTTCTCGTAGTCCTCGTAGGGCGGGAGGAACGAAGTGCATCCCGCCGCTCAACGATAAACCCCGAAGGCGGGATTCGCTGCGCTACTCCCGCCCTACAAATCATCAAAAACAACCTAAACACCCATGACCACAGCCACAAACGAATTCAGGGTAATGACCTCCGGCGCCTTCACCGCCGCCTACAAAACGCTGATCCCGCAACTGGAAAAACTCACCGGCAAGACCATCGTCACCGTCACCACGTCCATCGGCACCGGCGACATCTCCATCCCCAATCGCCTGAAACGCGGCGAAGTGGCGGACATTGTCATCGTCGCCGATGGCGTGCTGCGCCAGTTCATCGCCGATGGTTATGTATTGCATGAGGGGTACAAGACCATCGCCCGCTCCGGCATCGGCATGGCGGTACGCGCAGGCGCACCCAAACCAGACATCAGCTCGGTCGATGCGTTGAGAAAAACACTGCTGCAGGCCAAATCCATCGGTTATTCCGCCAGCGAAAGCGGCAAGTACTTCACCACCGAACTGGTGCAGCGCCTCGGCATCACCGACCAGGTACTGCCCAAAAGCCGACTCATCGGCGGCGGTGAACGCGTAGGCGCCGTGGTGGCGCGCGGCGAACTCGACATTGGTTTCCAGCAATTCAGCGAACTGCTGCCGGTGCCGGGCATCGCGCACATCACATCGCTGCCGGCGGAAGTGCAGAAAGTTTCGTCGTTTGCCGCTGGAGTTGCTGCGAGCAGTCCGGACAAGGTTCTCGCGCAAGTGGTGATCGACTTCCTGGCTTCGCCCGAGGCTGCCAAAGCCATTGCCAGCAGCGGCCTGGAACCTGTCATCCGTCAATAACGGATATCGCTCTGACATCGCTACCAGGTTATTAAGCACGCCAGAAAAAACAAAGGCAGCCGAAGCTGCCTTTGTCTGCTCCATGAGTATTTGCCGCCTACTTCGGCTCCAGCTTGATGTCGCGAACCACTTTGCCGTATTTCTCGTATTCGCTTTTCATCAGGTCGCCCAGATACTCCGGCGATTCGGCCCAGACATCCAGCCCCAGACCCTCGAGCTTCGCGCGCACGTCCGGCCTCTTCAGGGCTGCATTCATTTCCCGGTTGAGGATCGTGATGATCTCCTTCGGCACCTTCGCCGGAGCCACAAATCCGAACCAGCCGCCGGAGGAGAATCCCGGGACTGTTTCCGCGATGGTGGGCAGATCGGGATAGTTGGCCGCGCGCGTGGGTTTCGCGATGCCGAGCAGCCGCACCTGGCCCGACTTCACAAACGGATAGACGCCGGTGAACGAGCTGAATGCGGCATCCACCCGCCCGGCCATGATCTCCCCTGCCATGGCCGATACCCCCTTGAAGGGGACATGCACGTATTCAAAACCGACGGCGGAGCGAAAGAGCTCGGCCGCCATGTGCAGGAATGCGCCCTGACCGTTGCTCGCGAACGTGACTTTGCCCGGGTTGGCCTTCAGGTATTTGACGAATTCCGCGGTGGTCTTGTACGGCGAACCCGGGTACACCACCAGCGCGAGATAGTTGGTCGCGACCAGGGCAACCGGCGCGAAATCCCTCAGCGCGTCGTAGGGCACGTTTTTCATCGTGTGCGGAATGACCGACAGGTTGCCGCCCTGCCCGCAGGCGAACGTGTAGCCGTCCGCAGGCGCCTTCGCAGTCAGGTCCAGGCCGATCTGGCCGCCGGCGCCAGGCCGGTTATCGACGACGAAT
>JANNHN010000198.1:0-4753 GCA_031404395.1 Betaproteobacteria bacterium | reverse complement strand
GCCGTGATCTATACGGTCATCCTCAAGCCGATGACGCCGCAGAACATCGTCATCGGCGGCGCGTCGGGTGCGATGCCGCCGGTACTTGGCTGGGCAGCGGTCACCGGCGATGTGACGCCGCAGGCGCTGACGCTGTTCCTGATCATCTTTGCCTGGACGCCGCCGCATTTCTGGGCGCTGGCGCTGTACCGCAAGCATGAATACGCCAAGGCCGGCGTGCCCATGCTGCCGGTGACGCACGGCGACAAATTCACCCGGCTGCATGTGCTGCTCTACACGATCATCCTGCTGGCCTGCTCGGTGCTGCCGTTCGTCTCCCGGCTGAGCGGCCTGCCGTACCTGGTCGCAGCACTGGTGCTGGGTGCGATATTCATGTTCTATGCAGTGAAAATCTACACCGATTACAGCGATGATCTGGCGCGGCGCACATTCCGCTTTTCCATTCTGTATCTGACGCTGATTTTTGCCGCGCTGCTCGCAGATCATTATCTGCAACTGCTGTTCTGAAAAAATCATGCCATTGATGCGGCACTTCGTGGCGGCGCTGCTGGGCGCTGCGCTGATCCTGACGGCGGGCTGCTCAGGCGAGTCCGGCGCGCCGCGCTTCAAGCTCACGGATGTCACCGGCGCCTCGTTCGGCAAGTCGTTGACCCTGACCGACCATAACGGCCAGCGCCGTACGCTGGCGGATTTTCAGGGCAAGGTGGTCACGGTATTTTTCGGTTTCACCCATTGCCCCGACGTCTGCCCGACGACGCTGGCCGAGATGGCCGCGGTCATGAAGGAACTGGGTAGTGATTCCAGCCGCGTGCAGGTGTTGTTCGTGACCGTAGATCCGGAGCGTGATACGGCGGACGTGCTGAAACGGTATGTGCCCGTTTTCCATCCGACATTCCTCGGCATGACCGGCAGTGCCGAAGATATCGCCGCTACCGCCAAGGAGTTCAAGATTTTCTATCAGCAGCAGAAACTGCCCGGCGGCGCATACACCATGGATCATTCCGCCGGCACTTATATTCTGGACGCCCGGGGACGGCTGCGGTTGTTCGCGTCGTACGGTGCCGGCGCCCCCACGCTGTTGCATGACATTCGTCTGCTGCTGAAATAAAAAGTATTTAGCCACAGAGGATTCTTCACAATACCCCCTTGAGAGGTACACAGAGAAAAACAGTAGTGTCCCAACGTTTTTCAATACGTAGGTTGGGGTGACGAAGGAACCCCAACGCTGAACTAAGTATTTGTAGCGGTCGCGTGTTGGGGTTCGCAAGCTCACCCCAACCTACTCACTGTGGCCCAAAAGGTGCAATAAAAAAGCCCCGGGTAACCCCGGGGCTTTTGTGTTTTCAGCGCCTGATCAGGACTCGGCGGCGATCAGCGTTTTCATCTTGACTAGCGCCTTGGCTTCGATCTGGCGGATGCGTTCCGCCGACACGCCGAATTCCGTTGCCAGGTCATGCAGGGTGGCAGACTGTTTTTCATTGAGCCAGCGCGCTTCGATAATACGGCGGCTGCGCGCATCCAGGTTCGCCAGTGCCTGTGCCAGGCCGGCGCCGCGCAGTCGGGTGTTCTGTTCGGCTTCGAGTAGCGCAGCGGGTTCGGCATTGTCTGCCGCCAGATAGGCGATCGGCGAGAATTGATCACGCTCGTCGTCACCGGCGGGTTCCAGCGCCATGTCCTGGCCACCGAGGCGCGTTTCCATCTCGACGACTTCTTCGGGCTTGACGCCGAGTTTGCTGGCGATGGACCGCACTTCAGCGGCGCCCAGCGTATCCAATCCCGGTTTCATGCTGCGCAGATTGAAGAACAGCTTGCGCTGCGCCTTGGTAGTGGCCACTTTCACCAGCCGCCAGTTGCGCAGCACGAATTCGTGGATTTCGGCGCGGATCCAGTGCATGGCGAACGACACCAAGCGTACGCCGCGTTCCGGGTCGAAGCGCTTGACCGCCTTCATCAGGCCGATATTGCCTTCCTGGATCAGGTCGGCCTGCGGCAAACCATAGCCGACATAACCGCGGGCAATCGACACCACCAGCCGCAGATGCGACAGCACCAGCTGGCGGGCCGCATCCACATCATCGGTATCGCGCAGTCGGCGCCCATAGTCGGACTCCTGCTCCTGGGTCAGCAGCGGGAAACGGTTCACCGCCTGAATGTAACTCTCCAGACTCCCGGTGGCCGAGGGCACAGGAAATGCAAAAGCAGTCATGGTCGTATCCTTCATGGGGACAAGTTTAGCACTCCAAGACTGAGAGTGCCAAACGGGGTGTGGAGTTCCCCGGCGTAAATGCAAAAAATATTAATTAAAACAATTAGTTATATAGGGTCATAGGCGATCAGGTGACGGCGCACCGAGAGCCAGGCGCCGAACCAGCCCAGCCATGCTGCAAACAGCAGGGTATAGGCGCTGTCCGTGGCGCTGAGATGGGTCAGCGCCAGCGGTATGCCGTAGAGCTCCGCCAGTGCGCCCAGCTGGCGATTGAATATCTGCAACGCGCCCCAGACCATGATCCAGGCGGCGAGACCGCCGCTGCCGCCGATCAGGGTGCCCAGATACAAAAACGGGCGGCGGATATAGCCATCGGTGGCGCCGATCAGCTTGGACACTTCGATTTCATCGCGTTGCGTGAGGATTTGCAGACGGATGGTGTTGAAAGTAATGGCCACCAGCGCGAATGCCAGCGCCGCGGCCAGCATCAGCACCGCATAGCGGCCGATGGCGAGGAGATTGTCGAGGCGCCGCGCCCAGTCGGAATCCACAAGCACCTCCGCCACCCGGGGCCACGCCCGGAGCTCGCTGCGCAGTGCTTCCAGCGCAGCCGCATTGCCTGCCGCGGGAATAACCACGAAGGCATCCGGCAGCGGGTTTTGCGTCAATCCCGCCAGCAGATCGGCCAGTCCGGCGCGGCGACGCAGCGTATCCAGTGCCTGCGCCCGCGGCACGAAGCGAAACGAAGTCACGCCGGCATGTGCTTTCAGACGGTTTTCGATAGCGCGCACATCGGCGGCTGCAGCATCGGCGGCAAGGAACAGGCTGACCTGGGGTTCGGGCGCATATTGCTGCGCCAGCCCCTGCAGATTGGCGAGCAGTACGTAGAAGCCTGTCGGCAGCGCCAGTGCGGTGCCGATGACGGCGATGTTAAACAGGGTGGTCAGCGGCGCGCCGGCAAGCCGGCCGAACGTGCCGGTAAAAGCGAGGCGGTGCGCGGTGAACCAGGCCATCATGACGCCAGTCTCCCCGCACGCACTTCGATGATGCGCGGGTTGAGCCGCGCCGCCAGCTGCAGGTCATGCGTCGCCAGTACGATGGTCACGCCCACCTGGTTGAAGGCGCGCAGCAGATCGCCGATGGCCGCAGCGTAGTCGGCATCGAGATTGCCGGTCGGTTCGTCGGCCAGCAGGATCGCCGGGCGATGCACAATCGCGCGGGCGATGCACAGGCGCTGCTGCTCGCCGCCGGACAAAGTAATCGGCTGCGCTTTTTCCTTTTGCAGCAGGCCGACTTTATCCAGCGCCGCACGCGCCCGTCGCACCGCTTCGCGCCGGTCAAATCCGACGATGTCCAGCGGCAGCATCACGTTGTCGAAAACACTGCGATCGAACAGCAGCTTGTGATCCTGGAAGACAAGCCCGAAATTCCGTCGCAGAAACGGTATGCCGCGCGGCCGCAGCGTGCCGATATTCTGGCCGTTGACCAGAACGGTGCCCGAGGTGGGGCGTTCGATGGCGGCCATCAGTTTGAGCAGAGTGCTTTTGCCGGCGCCTGAATGCCCGGTGATGAAAACCATTTCACCGGCAGCGATGTTCAGGGAGACACCGGCCAGCGCGTCGTGGCCGCCGGAATAACGTTTGCTGACGCCGCTGAGTGCGATATGGGTCACGCGTCGAGCAGTGCTGCGACAAAATCTTCGGCGACAAACGGTCGCAGGTCATCGATGTTTTCACCGACCCCGATGAAGCGCACGGGTATCGGCGACTGCCCGGCGCGACTGTGCGCGATGGCGGCGATCACACCGCCTCTGGCGGTGCCGTCGAGTTTGGTCAGCGCAAGTCCGGTGACGCCGATCGCTGCATCAAAAGCAGCAACCTGCGCCAGTGCGTTCTGTCCGGTGTTGGCGTCGAGCACCAGCAGCACTTCGTGCGGCGCGCCTGGCATGGCTTTGTCAATGACCCGCTTGACCTTGCGGATCTCTTCCATCAGATGCAGTTGTGTCGGCAGTCGTCCGGCGGTATCGGCCAGCACGATGTCGGTGCCGCGCGCCTTGGCGGCGTTGATGGCGTCAAAAATCACCGCGGCCGCATCGCCGGAAGTTTGGGTGATGACGGTAACGTTGTTGCGCTCACCCCAGACGGCCAGTTGCTCGCGCGCCGCGGCGCGAAACGTATCGCCCGCCGCCAGCAGCACCGATTTGCCCTGTGCCTGAAAATAGTGCGCCAGCTTGCCGATCGAGGTGGTCTTCCCGGCGCCGTTGACCCCCGCCAGCATGATGACGAAGGGGCGGTGTGCGTCCGTGACCAGCGGCTGCGCGACTGCCCGCAACAGCACCAGCATTTCATCATGCAGCGCGGTGCGCAATTGCGCGGCTTCGGTGCAGCCGTCACGCCGTGCCCGGATCCGCAACGCCTCCAGCAGATGACTGGTTGCGCTGACGCCGACATCGGCGGTCAGCAGCACTGTTTCCAGTTCCTCGTAAAAGGCGGCGTCGAGCTTGCGCCCGGCGCCGAACAGGCTGCCCAGGCGTGCGCCCAGTTGCGC
>JANNHN010000197.1:0-6375 GCA_031404395.1 Betaproteobacteria bacterium | reverse complement strand
GCGTAGCGCCGGGTGAGGGGAACACTTAGGGCAGAGCAGAGGGGAAGCGAAATCCTGATCTGGTCAGATGGTGTAGTTATGCCGACAGTAGATCATCGATTGCCTCGATCCAGTGCCGCACCGGCAGTTTGGTTGCCGATTGCAGATGGGTCTGGCAGCCGATGTTGGCGGTGAGAATCTGCGCGGGTGACTGCGCGGTGAGTGCGGCGATCTTGTTGGCCTTCAGTTGCGCGGAGATTTCCGGTTGCAGGATCGAATAAGTACCCGCAGAGCCGCAGCACAAGTGCGCGTCGGCTACCGCTGTCAGATCGAAGCCGAGTTCGGCGAGCAGCGCTTCGACGCGGCCTTGCAGCTGCAGGCCGTGCTGTAGTGAGCAGGGTGCATGGAAGGCGAATTTCCCGCGGGGCGGGTTTTTCGTAACCAATTGTTTTAATTCATCTTTTTGTTGCGCGATCACCGTGCTCAGATCGCCGGCCAGCGCCGAGATGCGTTTGGCGCGCTCGGCGTAAGCAGGATCATGCGCGAGCAGGTGGCCGTAGTCGGTGATCATCGTGCCGCAACCGCTGGCGGTGAAGACCAAGGCTTCCGCGCCCTGTTCAATATGCGGCCACCAAACATCGATATTGTGGCGCATTGCGGCCAGTGCCTGTTCGTGTCGGTCGAGATGGAAAGCCACCGCGCCGCAGCAGCCGGCGTTTGGCGCGCGCGCGAGCGTGATACCGAGCCTGTCGAGTACGCGCGCGGCAGCGGCATTGGTCGCCGGCGACAGCGCCGGTTGCACGCAGCCCTCCAGCACCAGCATGCGCCGTGAGTGACCGCCGATGGGCAGCGGGCGCGGGCGCGCGGGTGCGTCGGGTACTACATCGTCCAGCACTTTCGGCAGCAGGTTGCGCGCAATGCGTCCCATCGTCAGCAGCGGGTTGAACAGTAAGGGTCGCGGCAGCACTGCGGCCATCAGCGTGCGCTGAATATTTGCGAAACCGCTGCGCGGCACCTGTTTTGCGACGACGGCGCGGCCGATGTCGAGCAGCCGGCCGTACTGCACGCCGGACGGACAGGTGGTTTCGCAGGAGCGGCAGGTCAGGCAGCGGTCGAGGTGGAGTTGCGTTTTGGCCGTGGCGGGCACGCCTTCGAGCACCTGTTTCATCAAGTAGATGCGCCCGCGCGGTCCGTCGAGTTCATCGCCGAGCAACTGATAGGTCGGACAGGTTGCGGTGCAGAACCCGCAATGCACGCACTTGCGCAGGATCGCCTCGGCTTCACGGCCCTGCGGGGTGTTCTTGATGAAGTCGGCGAGGTTGGTCTGCATGTCTATTGGGTGATTGGTAATTGGTGACTGGTAATTGGTGAAAACCGTGAAATTCCATCCGTCGCGTTAATGTGAGTCCATCGTTCTACCAGTTACCAGTCACATCCCCTCATATAGCCGCCCCGGATTCAAAATACCTGCCGGATCCATCGCCTGTTTGACGCGCTTGTGCAGCCGCAGCAGTGCCGCGGGCAGCGGATGGAAGGCCGGTGTGCGCGCACCGTTGTTGCGTGAATCATTGCCGCGGAACAGCGTGGCGTGGCCGTCGCCGCCGCGCGCGGCCTTGCGCACGCTCATGGCGTCGGTATCGGTGCGCAGCCAGCGCAGTGCGCCGCCCCATTCGATCATTTGCGTGCCGGGCAGGGTCAACGGCGGTGTAGTCGGGCTGATCGACAGCCGCCACAGCGGCGCATCGCCGGAGAAAAACAGGTCGTGCTGGTCGCGGATGTCACGCCAGAATTCCGCGGCATTATTAAGTTCTTCACCGCTGATTTTTCCGGCAGCAGCCTTGACTGCCGGCGCAGCCCCGGCGAGCCGCACGTACAACCGTTTCTCGACATGGCAGGTGCCGGTAATCGGCAACGGCTTGCCGGCCCATGTATTCATCAGGCGGATGGCGTCATCCTGCGTTTCTTCGCGTACCAATGTCATTTCAGTGGCCGGCAGCGGCAGTGCTTTCAGCGATACTTCCAGAATGACGCCCAGCGTGCCCAGCGAGCCCGTCATCAGGCGCGATACGTCATAGCCGGCAACGTTTTTCATGACCTGACCGCCGAATGCGAGGTTGGTGCCGCGACCGTCGAGGATGCGCACACCCAATACAAAATCGCGCACCGAACCGGCATAGGGGCGGCGCGGACCCGACAGCCCGGCGGCAACGCAGCCGCCGAGAGTGGCCGGGCCGCTGAAATGCGGCGGCTCGAAGCCGAGCATCTGTCCCTTGTCGCGCATGGCTGTTTCGATTTCGGCCAGCGGCGTGCCCGCGCGCGCGGTGATCACCAGTTCCGTGGGATCGTAATCGACGATGCCGCGATACGCAGACACGTCGAGCAGTTCGCCCGCCGGCGCATTGCCGTAGAAATCCTTGCTGCCGCCGCCGCGGATCTGCAGCGGGCGCTTTGCGTCGGCGGCGGCGCGGATGGTGTCGGCTAACTGTTGAATAAGAGCTTGCATTCAGGTCGCGGTGAAAAAGTTGTGAGCGTTTTCAGTAAAGCTCCCTCTCCCCGCAGTGGCGGGGAGAGGGGATATTAATGGGTATTTTTATGCATCAGGATTTTTCTCGGGTTGCGCGATTTCCTCTGCGGCTGGTTTTAAAATCTGGGCAGATCAGGAAATTTCTCGTTTCCGGAATGCACATGCATGCGACCGAATTCCGCGCAGCGACGCAGCGAGGGCACGGCCTTGCCCGGGTTGAGCAGGCCGTGTTCGTCAAAAGCGTGCTTCAGCGCGTGGAAGGCTTCCAGCTCAGCGGTCTTGAACTGCACGCACATCAAATCTATTTTTTCGATGCCCACGCCGTGCTCGCCGGTGATGGTGCCGCCGACGGCTATGCACAGTCTGAGGATTTCGGCGCCGAATTCCTCCGTGCGCCGCAATTGATCGGCATCGTTGGCGTCATACAGAATCAGCGGATGCAGGTTGCCGTCGCCGGCATGAAATACGTTGGCGCAGCGGAGGTTGTATTTCTTTTCCATGGCGGCGATGGCGCCCAGCACTTCGGCAATCCGTTTGCGCGGGATGGTGCCGTCCATGCAGTAGTAATCAGGGGAGAGCCGGCCTATCGCCGGGAATGCTGCCTTGCGTCCTGCCCAGAGTTTCAGCCGTTCGGCTTCGTCACGCGAGGTGCGCACGATATGCGCGCCGCTCGCGGTCATGATGTCTTCAATACGGCGGATTTCGTCGCGGACTTCTTCATGCGTGCCGTCGGATTCGGTGAGCAGGATGCCGGCGGCGTCGGTCGGGTAACCGGCCTGGACAAAAGGTTCGACGGCCAGAATTGCCGGCTGATCCATCAATTCCATGCCGGCGGGGATGATGCCGGCAGCGATGACATTGGCGACGGCCTGGCCTGCGGTGGCCACCTGGTCGAATGCGGCGAGCACCACCTGCGCCATTTCGGGTCGTGGCAGCAGCCTGACGGTGACTTCGGTGACGACGCCGAGCAATCCTTCGGAGCCGGTCATCAGCGCCAGCAGATCGTAACCCGCCGCATCGAGTCCGCCGCCGCCGAGTTCGATGATCTCGCCTTCGATGGTGGCGACCCGCAGCTTGAGGATGTTGTGTACTGTCAATCCGTATTTGAGGCAATGCACGCCGCCGGAATTTTCGGCCACATTGCCGCCGATCGAGCAGGCGATCTGGCTCGACGGGTCCGGCGCGTAATACAGGCCATGCGGCGCGGCGGCTTCAGAAATGGCGAGGTTGCGCACGCCCGGCTGCACGCGCGCGGTACGCGCCAGCGGATCGAGGTGTACGATTTTCATCAGCTTGGCGAGGGACAGCAGCACGCCATTGCCCAGCGGCAGCGCGCCGCCGGAGAGTCCCGTGCCCGCGCCGCGGGCCACCACCGGCACGCGCAGTGCATAACAGGTCTCGAGAATTTCGCAGACCTGCTGTTCATTTTCCGGGAGCGCCACCACCATCGGCACCTGGCGGTAGGCGGAGAGCCCGTCGCATTCGTAGGGGATGACGTCTTCGGGCGCGAACAGCACGCTGGCCTCCGGCATGAATCTGCGCAACGCGGCGCAGACTGTGTGCTGGTGCTCAAGATCGACGGGGATGGCCTGCACCGGAGCGTTCATGTTTTGATTCTAACAGCCTGTTGAAATTCGTCGTAGCGATGCCAATCCCGTCATGCCGGCGCGCCCCGAAGGAAGTCCCCTTGGGGGGAAAGCCGGCATCCGGCGACGTCAATTGATTTGATTCATCTTCCTGGCCTCCGGCTTTCGCCGGGGTGACGAATTGATTTTCAACAGCCTGCTGACTCACGCTGCGGACTCGCCGCGGAATCCGCACCTGCTTTATGCGAAAATCGGCGGCACTGCCGGGGCGAGTGCGCCCTGTCGGGTCCGGCGCCGTGTGTTCTGGCGCATGTTCCAGATCAATCACCTGTTTTTGAAGAGAGAAACCATGAGCAATAACGCCACTGCGCAACGCCGCGGCCCGCTGGCCCGTTATCGTGTGATTGACCTGACACGGGTGCGTTCCGGCCCGACGGCAGTGCGCCAGTTGGCCGACTGGGGTGCGGATGTGATCAAGATCGAGACTCCGCCGGGGCTGAGCTTGTCCGATGGCTGGGGCGGCAAGCGCACCGGCGCCGACTTCCAGAATCTGCATCGCAACAAGCGCGGCTTCACGCTGAACCTGAAAGACCCGGACGGACTGAAAATATTCAAGCAGCTCGTCGAGCGCTCTGATGTGGTCGCTGAAAACTTCCGGCCCGATGTCAAATTCCGTCTCGGCATCGATTACGAGTCGCTGAAGCTGGTCAACAAAAAAATCATACTTGCCAGTATTTCCGGATTTGGCCAGACCGGCCCTTACGCCAAGCGTCCCGGCTTCGACCAGGTGACGCAGGGCATGGGCGGGCTGATGGCGATCACCGGTGAGCCGGGCCGTGGTCCGATGCGCGCCGGCAGCGCAATTTCTGATTCGGCGGCAGGCCTGTATTGCGCGCTGGGCATCCTCACCGCGCTGCTCGAGCGCGAGCAGTCCGGCGAAGGCCAATGGGTTGAAGTATCGCTGCTCAACGCAATGATCGCGATGCTCGATTTCCAGGCTGCGCGCTGGACCGTGGATCACGAGATTCCGGAGCAGGCGGGCAATAATCACCCGACCTCCATTCCGACAGGCGTATTCCAGACGGCCGACGGCTACATGAACATTGCCGCCGGCGACAACGAGATGTTTGCGCGGCTGTGCAAGGCGCTGGGTGCCACGGGCCTCAACGACAAACCCGAGTACAAGGATCGCGCCACCCGCTCCAAGAATCGTGATGCGCTGAACAAGGAACTGCAGGCGCTGATGGTGCAGAAAGACAAGGCCTACTGGACCGTGCGCTTCGAGGAATGCGGTGTTGCCGGCGGCCCGATCTACAAGATGGACGAAGTGTTCGCCGACCCGCAGGTGCAGTACAACAAAATGTCGGTGCCGGTGCAGCACCCGGAGATCGGCGAGATCGGCTTGATCAACCAACCGTTCCGTCTGTCGCGCACCCCGCATGAAATCCGCACCGCGACGCCGGCCTGCGGCGAGCATACTGACGAGGTGCTGCGCGAACTGGGTTATCGCGACGGCGAGATTGCCGACCTGCACCAGCGGAACGTGGTGTAACGGCGCCGGGTACGACAGTTGCTCCTGAATGGGGTGCGACAACTTGATTTGTCACGCCTCCGGTTTTTCAGTATCCGGTTCATTGCATACTGCTCGGCCGTGCGTTGCTCATTCGCCGATAGGTCAGGCGTGTAGCATGGACGCGTGACCATTTGATCACGCAAAACCAGAATCGGATTTCCTGTACACTGCCAGCACTTCAAAACAGGCGCTCTACCATGCTTATTGGACTCAATCAGAGCGACGTTACCGGCACTGTCGACATGACGAATCCCGATGCGGTTACCGATGTTGTCTGCAAGATTCTCGGTCGCCGCTATCCGGGCTTCAACGAAACACTGATGCGCCAGGCATTTCGCGACATCGTGGATGCCTTCTGGGGGCGCTACCCGGGGCTGCTCTCCTGCGACACGCCCTATCACGACCTGCGCCATGCCCTCGGTACCGCCCTGCTCATGGCGCGCATGGTGGATGGATTCGAAGCAGCGCATGACGCAGGCACGCCGGCACTGGGCGTTGACGAAGGGACTCTGGCTGTCCTGCTGGCGCTCTACCACGACATTGGTTTTCTTCGTCTGGACACTGAATCCGGTATCAATGGCGCCTGCCTGATCAAGGAGCACGAACAGCGCAGCGTCGACTTCATGCAACGCTATCTGGCGCGCAGTCCGCTCTCCTCTTTTGCCTTCCAGGCCAATCTGATCCACGCCACAAATTTCAGCAAGCCCCTGTCC
>JANNHN010000196.1:0-9441 GCA_031404395.1 Betaproteobacteria bacterium | reverse complement strand
TATGCCGCTGATCGCTCCGGCCACATCGCTGCCAGCCCATCGGCATCGGTCGCGGTGATGGTGGTGCGGATCATGTGGCGGGGCTGATCATCCGGCCAGGGCCGCCCGCGATGCATGGTGGCCCGGTTATCCCACATGAGCACATCGCCGGGCTGCCAGCGGTGTTGATAGACCTGTTCCGGCTGCGTGGCGAAAGCCGTCAATTCATCGATCAGGCGCAGCGCCTCCACCTTGCCCATCCCGGCTATGCCGCAGGTATGCGAGGCGATATACAGCGATTCGCGGCCATTGGCGGGATTGCACCAGCGCATGCGCCAGGATACCGGCGGCATGGTCAAGCGTTCACGTTCCGAGGCGAGGTGCGGCGCAATCTTGCCGCGCGAGTGCGCGTAGTCGTGCCATGCGCAAGCGCTGTCGAGTCTGCGCCGTGTTTCTGCGGGGAGGCGCTCCCAGGCCATGCGTGTTGATACAAACTCGGTTTCGCCGCCGGTAGTGGCGACCGTTCTTCCCGAAAGTACCGATGCCAGCGCCGGCGGAATCTTGAAACAACTGTCGGTATGCCACAATTGGTTGGCGCGGGTGCGTAATTCTTCCTTGTGTCCCGGCGGCACCAGAGTGCCGTCTGGCTCGACATTGGTGAGTATGCTGAACGGCGTGCCTTCACCGCGCGATGCAGCCTTGGCGGTTTCCAGCGGACCGAATTTTCGCGAAAATGCGACTTGTAATTCGTCGGTGATCGGTTGCCGGCGAAACACCAGTACCGAATGCTCTTCAAAGGCCGCGCGCACTGCGGCATAGACCTCGTCGCTGGCGGCAACGTCGGCCATGCCGGCGCCACGTATTTCGGCAGCGAACCCCGGTCCCAGCGGCATCACTTTCATCGGCATGCTCTCCAGACTACGCACAGCACTGTGCTCAGACCAATTCTACTGGAGCGCAGAAAATTCCGCCGGAGTCACGATATGGAACGGCAATGATGGACGGTGTCCGGCCAGCGCCAGCAGGGCACGATCCCTGGTAATCAACCAGCCAGCCTGGGCACCTGCTGCAAGCTCAAGGAATTTCTGATCATCAGGATCATCGCACTGCGGCAATGACATTGTGTATTGAATATCGATTCTGCACGCCACGTGCCGGCATTGCTCCAGGCATGCGCTCTGACGCATTGCATCGAGAGTCCATTTCTGCAGCGAATAACCCAGTACGCGGATCAATTCGTCTTCGCATGCCGCATCGATGACGATGTCTGCATGACCGGCCGCAACCGCGGCCTGTACAGGTGCAATGCCTGGATCATCAAACACCAGCCAATCCAGCCAGACGTTGGTGTCCAGCACCAGTCTCATGCTGCTCATTTTGTTTATTCGGGTTTGGCCGCGACGGGCTGCAGCGATTTCCAGGTGGATGTCGCACAGGCGATCATTTCACCCCGCTTATCAACCAGTTCGGATCGCAGGAACGAGATGCTGCGACCGTGACGGATGAAGCGCGCAGTGCAGGTCAGTCGGCCCGCTTTCGCGGCTTTCAGATATTGCACTTTCATTTCCAGAGTTGCACCGGGGCCGCTGGTCCGGTGCAGCAAATGACCCATGGAGATGTCCAGCACGAAGGCACTGATGCCGCCGTGTAATCCGCCCTGCGGATTGAACATGAAATCCTTGAGATCAAACTCAATACGGCACTCGTCGGGGGTGTAAGTGAGTTCCAGACCGAAAAGACGGGCAAGGAAAAATTTTCCGAAATCCTGCTCATAGGTGGCGAGCGCGTGATCAAAGGCGACGCGGGCTGCATGTTCATCCATCGTGACGGGTTCCGGTTTTTGCAGAAGCGCAATGCTAACACCGCTTGCCGCGATCTTTGCTGCGCTGCATGGCCAGCGTATCCCGACTTTGTTATATTGAATCCGTTATGAATCCGCGGCCAGAATCATCATTCAGGGAGCAGGGTATGCCCGGCACCGTTACAAAACCCGGTTTTTCCCGATGCATCTCCGTGCTGGCGGCAGCGGTGCTGTGCATCAACGCCGGCGCCGCCGCGGCCCAACCGGCACCCTGGAAACCGGACCGGGCGGTTGAACTGATCGTCGGCACCGCGCCCGGCGCAGCACCCGACAAGACGGCGCGCACGATCCAGCGCATCTGGCAGGTGCGCGGCATTTTTGATGGCCCGGTATCCGTGGTCAACAAACCGGGCGGCGGCAACTTGATTGCGTGGACGTATCTGAACCAGCATGCCGGCAACGGACACTATCTGATGATCGGTAATCTCAACGTGCTGATCAGCCGTGCCATCGGCCTCAGCCCCTATGCGCGCGCGGATTACACCTGGGTCGCCATGCTGTTTGATGAATATTTCGCGATTTCGGTGCGCGCCGACTCAGCGCTTGGCAACGGGCGCGATCTGGTGGCGAAACTGCTGCAGGATCCGGGCTCGGTCACCATCGGCGTATCGACTTCCATTGGCGGCGCCAATCACCTGTCCGCAGCCCTGGCGCTGCAGCGCGCCGGCATCGACCCGCGGCGCGTCAGATTCGTTGCTTTCAAGGGCAGTGCGGATTCGATTACCGCATTGCTGGGCGGCCATGTCGATGCGGTTTCAACCGCTGTTTCGGGGGCTGTGCCGCATGTGAGCAACGGGCAGTTGCGGACGGTGGCAGTTTCATCGCCACAGCGACTGCCGGGCGTGCTGGCGCAAGTGCCGACCTGGGTTGAGCAGGGCATCAAGGGTACTGTGACCAATTTCCGTGCAGTGATTGCGCCAAAAAATACCAATGCCGCCGCCACGGCATTCTGGGAAAGGCGTTTCGCTCAGTTGGCGGAGCAGGATGAATGGAAAAAAGATCTCGATGCCAATCTGTGGTCCGCGAATTTTCTGGACACCAAAGCTACCGCAACGGCTGTTGCGCAATATGCCGATGAGGTGGATACCCTGGTGACTGTGCTCGGCTTGCGCAAAGTGCCATGAGGTTACATCGGGATAAAAATATAACCTGTTGATTTTATTTAGTTATTTGTGTTCTGGCAGACGAAACGCCGATTTGTCCTGTGCGCCCAATTGCGCCATCAGGCCGGTTTCCCAGGCGAGATACTGCTGCATCGCTGCGCGATTGCCGGCATGACGGTCATGCACAAAGAACAGGTAGTCGATGCACTCGCGATCAGTTGGAATGTCGGCGGCGGCAGCCAGCGGATAACCGGCTGTGCGCCACGCGGCAGCGCCGCCGTCGAGCAGGCGGACATCGGTAAAGCCTGCGTCTTTCAGTTCAGTAGCCGCCAGTCGGGCGACACCGGCGTCGTCAGCGGCCAGCACGATGGGTGCTTTCGTGCCGGATGCATCCCTTGCAATTCGTGACCGGATGCTCCAGCGGCTGCCGGGTATGTGCGCTTTGCGATAGCCCATGCTGGGGCCGACATCGAACACGGTGCATGTTTTGTGTTCGATCAGGTTTTTCAGTTCGGCAGCGCTGATCGCCGGCAGCGCCGGCAGCGCCGGTTTTTCCGGCAATACTGCAGAGACCGGCGCTTTGACGCCGCTTTCGAGCACGTAGGCCTCACAGCCGAGCTGGAGCAACCAGCTCGCCACCACTGGCGCACGCACCATCTCTCCGCCGTCGATCAGCACAATGCGCGCATTGCGTACCCCCACCCATTGATCAGTGGCCTGTATCAGTTGTCCGCCGGGCGCATGTTGTGCACCGGGGATGCTTCTTGCGGCAAATTCTTCAGGCGTTCGTACATCACACAAATAAGTGGTGCGATCCGCGTCGCGGAACCAGCCCGTGACTTCTGCCGCCGCTACCGTGCGCACCTTGAATCTCTGCATCAGACGCTGCGCAGCCTGCTGTTGCGCCGGCAGTGTCGTCATATCGATAGTCGCGGGGTACTCCGCCGACGATCCGTATTCCAGTTGCAGATTGGCCAGATACCAGCCTTGAGTGCCGTTCTCCAGTGCGTAAACAGGATTGGGCACGCCAAAATTGATCAAGGTCTGCGCGCCGAGGATGGAACGTGTGCGCCCTGCGCAATTGATGATGATTTTGGTTTTCGGGTTTTTCACCATGCTGGCAATACGGTAGGGCAATTCCGCGTTCGGGCAACAAGTACTGCCGGGGATGGTCATTTTGTGATGCTCATGTACGGGTCGGCCGTCGAACAGCGCGAAGTCTTCACCGGATTCGCGCATTTTGAGGAGATCTTTGGCGGTGATGCGTGGTGTGTTGTAGGCGTGTTCAACGAGTTCGCCGAACAATTTGCTCGGTACGTTGACACCTTTGAACAATCCGTAGCCCGCCGCTTTCCAGCCGCGGGTACCGCCATCAAGCACGGCGGGATCGGTGTAACCCAGAGTGGCCAGCCGTGCGGCAGCGCGTTGCGCCACGCCGGAATTACCGTCATCACACAACACGATCCGTGCGGATTTACGCGGCACCAGCGTGCCGATGCCCAATTCCAGCCGGCTGTACGGCAATGGCGTTGCGAACAGCAGATGATCTTCGCCGAATTCGCCGTCCTCGCGGACATCGAGCAGTGCTATTTCATGACCGTCATGCAGTGCGCTTTGCAGTGCTGCCGGGGCGATGGTGCGGTACTGTGCCATGCGGATTTTTCTGGAAACAGGGAGAGTGATTATAACCGCGGCCTGTGTCTGTCAGCGGATCAGCAGCGGCACGCCACTGGCGACCAGGATAACGGCGACCAGGCGTTTAAACAGGATGTCGTTCAGATTGGCGTGTATATGATTGCCGATCCAGACACCGATCAGCATGATCGGCACAGAGATCAGGCAAATGATCAGTGTTTCACGGTCATAACTGCCCACCGCGGCATAACCAAGACCGCGGAAAATGCCCAGCCCGAAGAGTATGGCCGCGACCGTGGCGCGAAATGCGGATTTTTCCAATTTCAGCAAGTCGAGATAAATGGCGAAAAACATCCCCGCCATGGATCCGAAGATGGTCCCGACGAAACCGGCGATGCTGCCGGCGATTGGCGTGGCCAGCCACATCGGTACTGACACCGGCCGCGCCGGGCGCCAGGTCATCCACAGCGCATACACCCCGTAGGCCGTGACAAACATGCCCAGCGCGCGCGCCAGCGTCTGTGCGTCCAGTGTCTTGAAAAAATAAAGTCCGACAGCCACGCCGATCAGGCAGAAGGGCATGACGCGCCACAGCGCCGGCCATTGCACATGTTTCAGGTTTTTGTGCAGGATTACTGCGGATGAAATCAGGCCAAGGAAAGTCACCATGGGCACGACGACTTTTAACGACATTACCCATACCAGCAGCGGCACTGTTACACCGCCGAAACCCGCGCTGCCGCGGACGGCGTAGGAAATAATGATGACGAACGCGAAAAAAGAAAAATCGAGCGGGGTCATCCCGTCCATGGCGCGGTGGGGCCCTTATTTAGCGGACTTGGCCGTGGAGCGTGTGCCGCCGAGCAGGGCGGCGGTCGGGCGATTGGTGCGCCCGCGGAATTGCGGGATTTTTTCTGTTGCTGCAGCAGAAGCTTCAGTGGCGACAGATTCGTAGGGTTTGCTGAAATCAAAACCGTCACTGGCACGTTGCGACACTGGTGCTGGCGCGGGTCTCGGTATTGAGGGGGGTGTTGGTACCGGAGCTGCTACTGGAGCTGTTGCTGCCGGGGTGTGTGGGCGGGGTGCATCATGGCCGGAATCATGCCGTGGCCGGCGCGCTCGCCCTCGTTCAAAATCAAAATCGTCGGCAGCTTTGCGCGGTATTGCCCGTTTCAGCAGTTTTTCGACCTCTACGAGCAAGCGATGTTCATCTTCGCTGACCAGCGAAATAGCCTCACCCGGCAAGCCGGCGCGACCGGTGCGGCC
This sequence comes from Betaproteobacteria bacterium, assembly GCA_031404395.1. Lineage (GTDB taxonomy): Bacteria > Pseudomonadota > Gammaproteobacteria > Burkholderiales > SG8-41. Next base: position 3,597 of record JANNHN010000196.1, on the reverse strand, counting down.
GATGCGATGAATGTAGTCTTCGGGGGTATAAGGCAATTCATAATTGATGACGAAAGGCAGTTCCTCGATATCAATGCCGCGCGCTGCGATGTCCGTAGCCACCAGTACTGTGGCGCGACCTTCCTTGAAGTCGGACAGCGCCTGTTCGCGTTCGGCCTGTGTGCGGTCGCTGTGAATGGCGGTGGCGTTGATGCCGTCGCGCACCAGTTCACGAGCGAGCTTGTTGCAGTCGCGCTTCATGCGCAGGAATACCAGCACCTGCTTCATGTCGCGTGTACGGATCAGGTGCGCCAGCAGTGCGCGCTTGTGCGCGAGAGGTGTTTCGTACACCTGATGTTCAACCAGTTCGGCGGGCGCATTGCGCCTCGCGACTTCGATCATCATGGGGCTGCGCAACATCTGGTTGGCAAGTTTCTTGATTTCGTCCGAGAAAGTAGCCGAAAACAGCAGACTCTGCCGTTGTGTCGGCAGTAGTGCAAGAATGCGCCGGATATCAGGCAGGAAGCCCATGTCGAGCATGCGGTCCGCTTCATCGAGCACGAGGATTTCAACCTGGCCCAGCGCCACGCTTTTCTGCTGCACATGATCAAGCAGCCGTCCCGGGGTGGCTACCAGGATATCAACGCCTTCGCGCAGCGCCTTGGTTTGCGGGGTCATATCGATACCGCCATAGACCACGGTGGAGCGCAGTTTGAGATGCTTGCCATAGCCGCGCACGCTGTCAGCGACCTGCGCTGCGAGCTCGCGCGTCGGCGTTAGTATCAGTGCGCGCACCGGGTGCCGCGCCGGAGACGGGCTGGTGTTGGCGTAAGGGGCCAGCAGTTGCAGCATCGGCAGCGTGAAACCAGCAGTCTTGCCGGTGCCGGTCTGCGCGCAGCCCATGATGTCGCGCCGCTCCAGCACCGCCGGAATGGCTTTGGACTGGATCGGGGTCGGCTCGCTGTAGCCTTCATCGGCAACAGCGCGCTGCAGTTCGGGAATCAGATTTAGCGCGGCAAAGGTCATGACATCAGGCCCGGCAGGGGTGGCCGAATCGCAAGGGGTGCCTCAGGCTTCGCAGTGCTGGCGCGCAGGCGCGCGGTGCAGAGGCAGGTGCGGCGGCGAAAAGAAAAGCCGGAGGGGAATGTGGAACGGGATCAATCACGCGGCCGGAGTATAGCGCGGACGGCGACGGCGGGCCAGCCGGAAACCCAAAAACTTCCAATTATTCAAAAATCTGGTAAATTTAGGCAGCATTTTGGGATGTGTCTTTTGCTGAAGTTTATCTGGGACTTTTCTGAAACTTACAACCTGCAATGGACGGTAATCATCAGATGTTTTACGACGCAGCGACCACGGGACTGTTTCCGCTGATCCTGACGCTGGATACGCACGGCGTGCCGCATCGCTGGATCAGTTGGCAACACGCCTGCTACTACTACTCCAAGGATCAGATTGCCTGGAGCATGGGCGAGCGCGCCTTTACAGTGCATGGCGGATTGAACCGCATTACCGGTCAGCGATCGACGATCAGCGGCGCCAGCATCATCGCCATCAAAGGCCGTGCCATGGCGATGAAGTCGTTCAACACGGTGCCGCCGCTGAACAACCGCGAGTTATTTCATCGTGACCGGCAAATCTGCGCTTACTGCGCCAGCAGTTTTTCCGGTGCCCGGCTGACGCGCGATCATATCGTGCCGTTTTCAAAAGGCGGGCGCGATACGTGGATGAATGTGGTAACGGCCTGCCGGTCCTGCAATGAGCGCAAGAGCGACCGGACGCCGGAAGGCGCCGGCATGGAGCTTGTCTATCTGCCGTACGTCCCCAACCGGGCCGAGTATCTGATCCTGACCAATCGGCGCATTCTTGCCGACCAGATGGAATTTCTTGCCCAGCATGTGCCGGCGCAAAGCCGGCTGCATCAACCGCGCTGAAGCTGCTTGGCGGCTTATCGGAGTTCCGGCTGATCTGATCCTGATTTATCTGGTTTTAAGGTGGCGCATTGCTGCCGCCAATTCCTTTTCGTCAGGCGGGCGACGTTCCTTGAAAATCAGCCACAACAGCGCGCCATTGGCAAGAATGAATGTGATTTCGATGTAGAGCAGTGTTTCGACAATTACATGCGCCGGCTTGTGGGCAAATATAAAATAAAATCCTTCAAACGTCGGAATAGCCGCCTTGGTCAGCGCGAATACGGATTCCATCGGCGGGAACAACAGCATCAGCACCAGATTTCCCCCGGTAAAAATCAGTGCGGCGCCCTGCAGTCCCAGAGAGCGTCGCCGCGATCCCTCCGGTCGCGTGCGCAACAGCAACCAGGCGATGGCCAGATTGGCCAGTACCACGACATATTCAATAGCCAGCAGATCGGTATTGATGATGCCGAGTTGCGGCGGCGAGAGCGTGAAATAGAAGCCGGCGAAGACCGGTATTTTTGACCCGGCAATTGCAAACTGGTCAAACGGCGGAAACAAGGTGATCAAAAGCATGTTGGCGACTGCGAGGGCCAACGCGATGCTTTGATTTCGATTCATGTCAGTCGCTATGCGGGTGGGTTGTGGCGACCAGTATAAACGAAGTCGGTTGCTGTAATTGCCGATGACGCTTTGTTCTCAGGGTTGAGCTTTTTTGGCTTCCAGGGCGACGCCCGGACAGTAAGGCAATGACAATGTTTGCAGAGTGCGGCCGGTCGTCGAATCCTGCACGTATGCAGCAACATGCAAATTCGCGGCTTTCCAGCCGGACTGCAGCGGTATGCGCTGAGAGACGCTGCTGCGTTCCGCCGGCCCGGAGGCAACCGGTCCCCACAACTCGCGCACGACGAAATCGTGCAGCAGTTGCTTGCCGCGGTTTTCACCGGCCTTGACCTGGCTGGCCAGCGTATTTTCGTACAGCGCGATATAAATTGCGGCATTGTTCCGGGACGCCGATTCCGGCACCGCGATGTCTGCCCGCAGGTGTGCGCCTTCGGCGGCTGGTGTCAGAGTCAGGCGAATGTGGGCGCCTGGTTTCTGTTGCGATAACGCAGCAATGCGATCCCCGATGTCATCACGGAAAACGCCGCGCCGGTAATCCGCACCTTCGAGCAGCAACTGCGGCGTATAGACAAAGCGTGCGCCGTTGCGGTGATTGGCATCACGCTGGCGCGTACTGGATCGCGCTGGGGCATAGGGATCGGGCCAGCCCAGCCCAGCCGATCCCAGTAATCAACATGCCAGGCCAGAACCAGCGCGCGGTCGGGCGCATAGCCGCGCTGCCGCAGGCTGCTGACCCAGCGGTCTGCGGACGGACAGCTGTCGCATCCCTCCGAGGTGTATAGCTCCAGCAAAGGCACGCGAACGGCACCGGACTCGGCGGTGCAGGGCGTTGCAGCCTGTGTTAACGGCATGGCGACGACCATAACGAATAAGAAGACCACACTTAATCGTTGCGTCATCAGGGGGAGTGAGATAAAGCTTGAGCGTCGCATCGTTATTGTTCGTTTTCCATGCCTGTTCCTTACGCCGACGATGGGGGGCAGCAGCCGAGTCGTCACCGTACTTTGATATGATGCCGAGCTGGGATCAATAATTTATTGATTTAATTGATGTTTTTATATAAAACCCGTATATAAAATTT
>JANNHN010000195.1:0-1540 GCA_031404395.1 Betaproteobacteria bacterium | reverse complement strand
CTAAAATCGAGATCGCCCTCGCCCGGCGGCAGATGCACCTCGTGCCCGTTGCGGAAACAATCCGCCAGCCGCACTTCGCCGACGCGCTCGAAGTCCAGAGCTGCAACAAAACCGGCGATGCCTTCCGGCACCAGGTGCGCGGGGTTGGCGGTGAACGACAGCTTGAACGCGGGTGAGGCGATATCCCAGTAGTACTGCCATTCCTCGACGGTGTGCGCGAGGTAATGCACCTCGGCGTCCGCCGGTTCCTTGTTCAGGTTTTCACGCAGGATCACCGCCTTTTTTTTCTCGGCATGATCCGCGATGCGCTTCAGCCGTTCCTTGCCGGCAGCCATGCGCATTTTCTTGTCCGAGGTGAAGTGATATCCGGCGTGAACCACGATCCATTGCGCGCCGAGCTTGGGAAAAATATCGACGTAACTGCGCAGGTAGGCATCGACCGCTTCGCCGACGTACGGCGAGTATTCGGCAATGTTGACCGCGGACAGCGTATGCAGCGCGAGGTGTACGCCGTGTTTGTCCAGTGCCGCGCGCACGTCGGCGCAGCGCTGATCATCGAAAGTGGTGATCGCGTTGGCCGCGGTATCCAGCTGGATATCAATGTGCTTCACGCCGTGCTTTGCCGCCCAGTCGATGGCGTCTTCCAGGCGCAGCCGGCGTCCGATATCGACGCCGATACGATCCAGCAGGCTCATTTCAAGCTTCCCCGGTTTTACCGTTGTTTGCGCGCACGCAGGCGTACTGCGCGCTGCGCCCCACCTATTGTTGCGGAATTTTCGCTTCCCGCACGACTTTAGCCCATTTGGCGGTTTCGTCCTTGAACAGTTTCAAGAAATTCGCAGATGTCGTGGGCTTGGCTTCCATGCCCTGATTTTCGTAGCGCTTCACAACCTCAGGTGTTGTCAGGGTGGAGACGATGGCCTTGTTCAGCTTGTCGATGATCGGTTTCGGCGTGGCGGCGGGCGCGAGAATGCCGTACCAGGTTGCGTACTCGAATCCGGGAACGCCGGACTCGGCAACTGTCGGCACATCGGGGAGTGGAGCCGCACGGTTCTTTGTCGTTACGGCGATGCCGCGCAACCGGTTGGCTTTGACATGTGGCAGCGCTGACGCAAACGTGGACATGAACGCATTGGTCTCGTTGCCCAGCAGCGCGGCAATCGCGGGACCGGTGCCTTTGTAGGGCACATGCACCAAGCTGATTTTCTGCGACATCATCAGCATTTCCATCGCGAGGTGGGTGCCGGATCCCAGCCCCGCCGAGGCATAGGTCAGCGCACCGGGTTTCGAGCGGGCCAGCGCGATGAATTCCCGGAAGTTCTTCGCCGGCAGCGACGGATGCGCGACGATGATGTTGGGCTGCTCGGTGGCCAGCGATATCGGTGCCAGGTCGCGCAGTGCGACATACGGCAGCTTTTTATACAGTGCAGCGTTGAACGCCATGCTGATATTGCCCAACAGTGTCGTATAGCCGTCGGGAGATGACTTGGTCGCGATGTCAGTGCCGAGCGAACTGCCCGCGCCCGGCCGGTTATCGACG